>CACXFZ010000085.1 GCA_902767025.1 uncultured Coriobacteriaceae bacterium | reverse complement strand
ATGGTAAGGCGCCTCATCGAGCCGCTGGTGAAATAGTCCTGAAGCAGCCGCTCGACGCTGGACAGCGAGGACGATCCGTTCTGGATGGCGTCCACGATCACCAGCGTGACCGAGCTTTTAAGCTCGCGGATGTTGGAACCGGAGGTCTGGGCGATGTAGACCTGCACGTCATCGCCGATTTCAAACTGTTGGTCGGGCTCCTGGCGACGGTATTCTTCGATGAAATTCTTGATGATGCCCAGTTTCGTTTCCAATTCGGGCGGCTGAATGTCGATGGTGAAGCCGGAGTTGAACCTGCTCTGATATCGTTCGTCCAGGTCGATGTGTTTGGGAGCGCGGTCGGCCGAAAGCACGATTTGGCGCCCACTGGCTGTCATCTTGTTGAAGATTTGGAACACGACGTTGAGCGTGCCTTCCTTGCCTTGAAGGCTCTGCACATCGTCGATGAGCAGTACGTCTGCATCCTCGTACTGATGGTAGAACTCGTCGAAGGTCTTCTTGCTGGATGCTTGGGCATAGTCGTTAACCAGTTCGGTGGCATCGACATAGACCGTTTTGACACCAGGTACCGTGTCGTCGACGTAGTTCTTAATCGCACAGAGCAGATGGGTTTTGCCCAAGCCGCTCTTGCTGTAGATGAACAAGGGGTTGTATTGGGGATGACCTGGGGTTTCGGCAACTCCCATGGCCATGTTGTATGCCATGTTGTTCGACGGTCCCACGACGAAGTTCTCGAAGGTGAACTGCCTGAGCACATTGCGCTCGCCCAAGGCGGAAGCAGAAGGTTGAGCCGTTGGTGCGGGGGCAGGTGCAGGTGGTGCGGGCGTTTGCACGGGGGTAGGCTGTGATTCGACTGTCGGGGCAGGCAAAGGTGCCGGTTCGGCGTGGGGTGTGATTTCGTCCACTTCGATTTCGATTGCGAAGGGAACCCCGTAGATGTCGCGCAATGCGCTGGAGATGACTTCCATGTAGTGGGATTCGATCCAGAACTTCAGCCAATCGTTGTCGGCTGTGAGCATCAAATAGCCTTCGCTGAACGCCTGGGGGTGCAAACGGCTGAAAAACGCGTTTATCTGGCCTGGGTTGATGTTCTCGTACGACTTGACCTTGTCGCACACGTCGGTCCAGATTTGTTCGTATTTGTCTTCAGCCATGAAGGTCCCTCGAGCATGGTGGTCGGCAAGTAGCGAACAGTGTAACAAGAATACAAGAAGCAGCGATACGAATTACGCCAATTGCTTCGAAACGGCAAGACCTTGGTCTGTCAGCCTGCGCTTCTTGTTGCGGTCCGTGGTAACCAGGCCAGCTTCCTGCAGCTTCTCCAAGGTTGCATGCGCGCTCGACTGAGGGATGTCGGCAAGCTTCGCCAGGCTCGTCACACCCAGCGATTCTTCCTTGTACAGCAGCTTGAGCAGGGCTTTTTCCCGTTCGGTCAACGGGGGAACCGGTATGGGTGGTGTTGCGGTCTTGTGCGAAACCAGGGAAATGGTGACCACTGCCCCATGGTCGATGTTGTCTTCGATCGTGAGCTGCCCACTGGACACATCCATGTAATCCTTCACGCTGGCAAGACCCGAGCCCACGCCGCGGATGTAGCGTTTCATCTGCTCGTTTGCCGATGTGAAGCCCGGCAACACGGCTTTTTCCTTGTTGGGGATGCCCGGCCCCTGGTCGCAGAAGCGAATGGTGTTGCCGCCGTCCAAGATGGAAACCACCACTTCGCTGAAACGCGCATGGATGAAATTCTCGGTGACTTCGCGAATGGCGCTGTAGGGGATTCCCCCACCCAGTAGCGTCTTGTACTCGTAGATTTGGGAGGCGAGGCTTTCGATGAATTCGTTGGTAGGAGCAGGGGGAACGTCGATGATGCGCGGCGGAACTTTCAAATCGTCGTACACGGCGATACGAGCCGTGGTGGTCACGGAAGCATAGTCTTGCGTCAGGCCAGACGGCGCCGAACCCTGTTCCAAGGCATTCGGTTGATTCGATTGTTCGAGTTCTTCAACCATAATAATTCAGTAGTATTCGAAGGAATTCGCTATTATACATGCTCTTCAGAGAGAACTGTAGGACAGAACACGAATAAACACCTATGGATGGCCGAATGAAATTCGGATTCGGTTCGGCATTGAACATAGCAATTCACGAAGGAAATTCAGAGTTATCCCCAAGTAATTCAGGAAATGTGGAAAACTCCGAATACCAGGCAAGAAAAGGGGCTGAAAACACAGTCTTCTTGTTAATAACCTTCGTCCGGTGCGTGTGCGAACCAGAATCTTTCGCAGGCGACTTATTCATGCTGAACAGGCATTATGCCGAAATGCGCAAAGAGAAGCCCATTCCAGAACAACACGAATGAAAAACAATAAAACCCCAGGTCAGACGTTGAATATGCAAAAATGGCGAGCTTGTTCCCATAACAGAAGACCATGCTCTTTGCGTCCCTGTTCCAATCATTGGACGTTCTTCACCAGCCTTCTCCCAGGTCACACGAAAGCGGCGCCAGAGTTATTAACATTTTCCACCGTGGGCGCAGGGGAAAACACGCATATTTGACCAGGAAAGGCACTTTTCCGGGAAATCTTGGAACACGGCGGGAGAAAGCGATCGGACGCGGTGGAAAAGTTATGCCTTGCGAACGTGGACGACACGTGATTTTTGTCGTGAAGCAGCCATGTTTTTCCTTGACGTAGCCCATACGTGTCCATATAATTCCGAAGTTACCCTCATGGAAAGGGTGTACGAGAAAGGAAGTGACACGATGAAGCGCACGTATCAGCCGAACACGCGCCACCGCGCAAAGGTTCATGGCTTCCGCGCACGCATGTCCACGAAGGGTGGCCGCGCGGTTATTTCTGCACGTCGTGCCAAGGGACGTAAGCGCTTGACTGCGTAACCAGGGTCCGTGTTGGAAACGATCAAGTCCAGCACTCAGATTTCTGCCCTGTTTGCTCAAGGCAAGCGCTTTAGCAGCCCCTGTATGACGCTGCTTGCGCGAAAGCGAGAAGAAGGACACGACCAGACCGGTCGTGTTGCTTTTGTTGCAGGCAAAAAACTCGGTGGCGCTGTGTGGCGCAATGCGGCGAAGCGCAGGCTGCGGGAAGCCTGCCGGGCGGCAGGAGGTCCCTGGAACACCTACGATATGGTGTTTATAGCGAAGTCGTCTGTCACACGTGAAAGTTATAGTACAGTGTGCAGGCAATGCGAGCAGCTCGTTGCCCGGGCTCTCAGAGAATGTGACTGATTGTATGAAAACGTTTCTGAGCACACTCAAGAAGCTCCCTGCTCGCGCGGGGATTCTTCTGATTCGTTTTTACCAGCTGGTCATCTCTCCCCTGTTCCCTTCGTCTTGCCGGTTCCATCCCAGCTGCTCTCAGTACGGGATCGAGGCAATCCGCCGGTACGGCTTGGGAAAGGGAATGTGGCTTACTGTCAAGCGCATCGGCCGGTGCCGTCCTGGTGGCGGTCACGGCTATGATCCTGTGCCGTAGAAGGCGTATCGCGTAAAGGTATCGAAATGTGGGACGCATTTAAAGACTTTATATTCTGGTGTATCCAAAGCTTCTACAACCTCGTAGGAGACTGGGGACTGGCCATCATCATCATCACGGTGATCTTCCGCCTGCTGGTGTCGCCGCTGATGCAGAAGCAGATCAAATCGACGCATCAGATGACGAAGATGCAGCCGATCATGAAGGAAATGCAGGACAAGTACGCGGACGACCCGCAGCGCCTGCAGGAAGAGATGCAGAAGCTGTACGCCGAGGCCAAGTTCAACCCGATGGCCGGCTGCCTGCCCATCCTGCTGCAGATGCCCATCTTCATGGCCCTGTTCGGCGTGTTGCGCGAAATGCCCAAGTACATGGGCGACAACGTGGGTTCGTACGGGTTCTACAACCTGGTGAGCGACCTGACGGTAACGCCTCAGCAGGCGCTTGGCCAGGGCTTCGGCGAGTTCATCCCTTACCTTATACTGTTGCTCATCTTCGCGATTGCCACCTTCGCCCCCATGGTCATCCAGCAGCTGGCGGTTCCCGACAGCCCCCAGCGCAAGCAGACGCTGATCATGGCAGGCTTGATGTCGGTGATGATGCTCTGGATCGGCTGGAGCTCCCCGGCAGGCGTGTTGCTGTTCTGGGGCACGTCTTCGCTGATCGGCGTTGCCCAGCAGCGCATCGTTCAGGCATCGCTGAAGCGCGCTGACGAGGCCAAGGCCGCCGAGGAAGTGGAACTGAAGCCCGTCGAGGTCGACGTTACCCGCAAGGTCAAGAAAAAGAGGCCGACCAAATCCAAGTAGTGAGCTGCAATCCCGCGCATGCGGGATTGTTGGTATATCCGCACCAATGCTAGGAGGAACCAATGACGGAAGAGTACGAGGAGTACGAAGAGACGACCGCTGTAGAAGAGGTCGAAGAAGAACTGGACGAAGAGTTCGAAGAAGAGAACGAACGCGAAGACGACGAGGCTGATGAGGACGAGGACCGCGACGAGGACGAAGAGGCTGACGAAGACGACAGCGACGATGCGGATGACCAGTCCGAGCCCCAGCGCACGATCAGCGACGAAGAGCTGGACGCCATTGCCGACACGGCCATTGCCGCTCTCGAGGACATTCTGAAGTATTTCGACCTGGGCGAAGTGACAATCGACGAATACGAAGGCGACGAAGGCGAGCTGATCCTGGACATCACCGGCGACGACCTGGCCGTGCTCATCGGCCGCCATGGCAAGACGCTCGATTCCCTTCAGTTCCTGATTTCGTCCATCACCGCACGCACCGTGGGTTACCGCTATCCTGTGGTTGTGGACGTCGAGGGCTACAAGAGCCGCCAGCGCCAGAAGCTGGAATCGCTGGCTTTCTCGGCCGCTCGCCGTGCAGTGTCCCAGAACCGCAGTGTGAAGATGCGTCCGATGACGCCGTACGAGCGCCGCATCATCCACATCGCCCTGCGCGAGTTCGACGGTGTTGAAACCGCATCCGAGGGCGAGGGCAGTGCCCGCCGTGTTGTGGTGCTGCCGATCTAACAGCGATCAAGGCTGCAGGCATATCCTGCAAAAAGCGGCGGCTGCCCTGCTCTTCCAACCTTGGAGAACGGGGCAGTCGCTTTCTTATGCCCTGATGGCGTTTGATTGTTTCACGTGAAACATTGTAGGGTTCGCCTGTTCTAGTACAATGGCTGCGCAATCAACGAAAGGACAGAGCGGGTGAATGTAGAAGAGGTATGCCGGCAGTACCTGGACGAAGTGCTGCGCGCCAACGAAACGGTGAACCTGACGAGCATCACCAAGCGGGACGAGGGGATCTTGCTTCATGTGGAAGACAGCCTTGCCGCCCTGCCCGAGATAGACAAGGCCCCTGATGGAGCATATGCCGATTTGGGAAGCGGTGCCGGATTCCCTGGCGTTCCACTCGCCCTCGCGTCTCAGCGCCCCGTCCTGTTGGTGGAGGCCGTGAAGAAGAAATGCTCAGCCGTACAGGACATTGTCAATCGCATGGACCTGGGCTCGTTCGTCTCGTTCTATCCGGGCAGGGCAGAGGAGCTCGCGCAAGAACGCCCCGCATCCTTTTCCGTTATCACTGCCCGTGCGCTTTCGAGTCTGCCCTCGCTGATGGAACTCGCCTCTCCCCTGTTGGAACAAGATGGCATCCTGGTCTGCTTGAAATCGGCCGACATCGCAGACGAGCTCGAGAATGCGCAGGCAATCCAGGAGAAACTAGCTCTATATATGCAGGAAACGCGCACCTACACTTTAAGTGATGGAGCCACGAATCGAAGCGTCGTGGTGTTTCAGAAGAGTGGCGAACCCCAGGTGGCATTGCCCCGTCGTGCGGGCATGGCGCAGAAGAGACCCTACAAGGGGTAGAGTGTTTCACGTGAAACACGCGGCCGAATGCCAAGATACTATGGTGAAGCCAGAGCATTTGTTTCACGTGAAACAGTTCATGGGTATAATCCGCGGTACTAGAGAAAGGGGATACTGTGGGATGGTTTGATTCTTTCCGGAGAAAGCAACGCGCTGCGGAGCCTGCAGTGAGCGAGACTTCTGCTCCCGCTCCTGAGCCTGAGCCGGCGCCTGCTCCAGCTCCAGCTCCCGCCCCAGAGGAAGAAATACCCGTTTACGAGGCAGAGGACCTGCAGGAACAGGAAGAAGCGCCTGAAGAGCAGGAAAGCACGCCCGAGAACTTCGAGCCTGCCCGCGAGCGGGTGATGCGCGAGGTGAAGACCCTCGATGAGAAGAAGCCGATTACCCACGTGATCGGCGAAACCAAGGTGTTCGCCATCTTGAACCAGAAGGGCGGCGTGGGGAAGTCCACGACGGCTATCAACCTGTCTGCGGCTCTGGGAGCCAACAACAAGGCCGTGCTGCTGATAGACCTCGACCCTCAGAGCAACGCCACGAGCGGCATCGGGGTGGACAAGTCCCAAATCACCCATGACACCTACGACGTGCTCATCGGTGCGGCGGATATCACCGAAGCCATCATCCCCGACGTGTGCGAAGGCATGGATCTGCTCCCCTCCACGGTTGACCTTGCCGGCGCCGAGGTGGAGCTGGTCAACGAGATGGCGCGCGAGAACCGCCTGAAGAACGCGACGGGCTCGCTGCGCGGCAAGTACGACTACATCTTCATCGACTGTCCCCCGTCCCTGGGCCTTCTGACCATCAATGCCCTGGTAGCGGCTGACAAGATCCTGATCCCTATACAGTGCGAGTTCTATGCCCTTGAAGGAGTGACAAAACTCCTTGATTCCATGAAACGTGTCAAAAACGTGCTCAACCCCTCGCTCGACATCTTCGGAGTCCTTTTGACGATGTTCGACAGCAGGACCACCCTTTCGCGCCAGGTCGCCGATGACGTGCGCGCCCATTTCAAGGACCTGGTGTTCGAGACCGTGATTCCGCGTACCGTGAAGATTTCCGAGGCACCCAGCTTCGGGCAGCCTATCACCGAATACGATCCATCGGGTAAGGGGGCTCAGGCATACCTGGCCCTGGCAGAGGAAGTGATCAATCGTGGCTAAGAACAAAAAATCCGGCTTGGGACGCGGATTGGGCGCCCTGATGGGCGAATCTCCCATCGAGGAGCAGGAATCCGCAACCACCACCGAAGAGAACGCAGGCGATACGGCAACTTCTGCTGCTCCTGCCACCTCCGTCCCCGAGCCTCCCAGTGCGAGCACCGAGAAGCCGGTGCAGTCGGACAAGGTCGAAGGCTCCGACTTCGTGCGCATGGAGCAGGACGCACAGGCGGCGGAAAGCGCCCCGGTGCACGCACGGGAAGTGCGCACCGAAGAAGAACCCCCCGCAACCCCCGCACCGGAGCCGAAGGCCGAGCCGTCTTCCGACCAGGTGCGCATCCAGGCGATTGTGAACCGCGATGCGAAGCCCGACGGGGAAGTGCCGCTGTCGAAGGTAACGCCCAACCCCGACCAGCCCCGCACCCAGTTCAAGAAAGAAGAAATCGAAGAACTGGCCGCCTCCATCGAAAAGGAAGGCCTGCTGCAGCCCGTGCTGGTGCGCAAGGTGGGCGAGGGCTACCAAATCATCGCCGGCGAGCGCAGGTGGCAGGCGTGCAAGTCGCTGGGCATGAAGAACATCCCCATCCGCATCATCGAGGCGAACGACGACAAGGCCGTGGAACTGGCCCTGATCGAGAACATCCAGCGCTCCGACCTGAACCCCATCGAAGAGGCGTACGGCTACAAGCGCCTGATGGAGCGCCGCGGCATGACCCAGTCCGACGTTGCCCATGCGGTTTCCAAGGGCCGCTCGACGGTTGCCAACGCCCTGCGCCTGCTGGACCTTCCCGAAGACGCCCAGCAGCTCCTGTACGAAGAGAAGATCTCCGCCGGCCACGCGCGCGCCATCCTGTCGGTGCCCACGAAGGAAGGCCGCCAGCGCCTGACCGACAAGTTGAAGAGCGAAAAGCTCACGGTGCGCCAAACCGAGTCAATTGCGCGCCTGATGGCGGGGCAGAGCAAGAACAAGAGCACGGAAAAACGCGACCCCGCACCTCCGTACTTCAAGTCGGCGGCGCGCAGCATGTCTGAGAAATTACAAACAAATGTTCGTATTCGACGCGTGTCCGATGTCAACCGGGTGGAAATCGAGTTTGCCGACGAAGACGAGCTCAAGCGCATCTTCGACATGCTGATTCAAGAAGACTAGCACTCGCAACACAGAACAAGACAAGCGTGCGCTCTGCTAACCAGCGGGGCGCACATTGTTTTTCAGCTGTCCGCACGCAGCGTCAATATCCTTGCCGCGCGAGTCGCGGATGGACGCCGGGGTCCCGCTGGTCTGCAGGGCCGTCTCCCAGCTTTTCATGTGTGCGGGGGAGCAAGGCTCGAGTGGGCTGCCCTGCACCTTGTTTACAGCAAGCAGGTTCACGTGGGCGTGCAACCCGTTGCAGAAGCGCACCAGCGCGTCCAGATGCTCCTGGTCGCTGTTCACGCCGTCGATCATCAGGTATTCCAGGCTGAAGCGCCTGCCGCTGGCCTCGTAGTAGTCCACAAGCTCCGCGCGCAGCTGCACAAGCGGTGTGCTGGCACTCACCGGCATCAGCGCATCGCGGGTTTCCTGCACCGCCGCATGAAGCGACACGGCCAGCGTGAACTGCTCGGGCTCGCGGGCCAGCCTGCGGATGCCCTCGACGATGCCGCAGGTGGAAACCGTGATGTGGCGCGCGCCAATGCCAACGAGTTTGGGGTCGTTGATGATGCGCAGGCCCTCGATCAGGTTGTCGTAATTCAGAAACGGCTCGCCCTGGCCCATCGCCACCACGTTGGACACGCGCGCATCGAAATCCCTGCTCACAGCCACAATTTGGAGCGCCATCTCCCCCGGCCCCAGGTTTCTTGTGAAACCTTGGGTGCCCGTGGCGCAGAACGTGCAGCCCATCGGGCAGCCCACCTGTGTGGAAAAACACACCGTCAAGCGCTGGGGTGACCCATTGTCTGAGCGGTCGCGGGACGGGATGCCCACCGCCTCCACCAATTCGCCGTCGGCGAGCTCCAGCACGTACTTGCGCGTTTCGTCGCGCGACACCTGCTTGTCGACGATGCGGGGGACATGCAGCGGCGCCTCCTGCTCGAGCGCGGCCCGCACGCCCTTCGGCACGTTGGTCATCTGGTCGTACGACGTGGCGCCCTTCGCGTACACCCACGAAAGGACCTGCTCGGCGCGGAACTTCGGCTGCCCCAGTTCGGCCAGCCGCGCGCGCAAGCTGTTGATTCCGTACGATTCCAACCCTGCATTCATGAGCATCATTATAGATGGTAAGCTAGCGGACACGGCAAAGCGTATGGAGGAACAGGCGGACGCAAGCCCGTCTGTCGCGAGGAGACCATGGTTATCGATCCAATGAACACACGGGTCGCCCTGGTGGCGGGCGGCAACAGCGGCGAGCGCGAGATCTCCCTGGCGTCGGGCAAGGGCGCGGGAGACGCCTTGCGCAGTGCCGGTTTCGAAGTGGTGGAGCTCGACCCGGCGAACAAGAGCGACATGGCGCGCCTGTTCGACGAAAGCTTCGACGTGGCCTTTCTGTGCCTGCACGGCAAAGGCGGCGAAGACGGCACGGTCCAGGGCCTGCTCGAAGTGGCCGGCATCCCGTATACGGGTCCGGGCGTGTGGGCGAGCGCAACCGCCATGGACAAGTCGCTCTCGAAGATCATCTACCGCGAGCAGGGCATTCCCACGCCCGAATCGGTGACGCTCAACGCCGAAGACCCCACCGACCTCTCCGAGGTGTTTGCCCAGTTCAACGGCCGTATTGTGGTGAAGCCCGGCACCGAAGGCAGTGCGCTTGGCGTGACCATCGTCGACAACGAGGCCGACATGCAGGCCGCGCTCGACGAGGCGTTTTCCTACGACGACGAAGTGCTGGTCGAGCAGTTCGTGTCCGGCGACGAGCTCACCGTGGCCGTCATCGGCAACGAGCAGGTGCAAGCCCTTCCCGT
>CACXFZ010000084.1 GCA_902767025.1 uncultured Coriobacteriaceae bacterium | reverse complement strand
GCGCTGCTTTGCGACGAGGGAGTCGATGCCGTGCGCTACCACGGCGGCATGTCGATGCAGCAGCGGGCCGCCAGCCAGGAGGCGTTCGTCTACGACCGCGTGCCGATCATCGTGGCCACCAACGCGTTCGGCATGGGAATCGACAAGTCCAACGTGGGCTTCGTGGTGCATTACAACATGCCGCTCGACATGGAAAGCTACTACCAGGAGGCAGGCCGTGCGGGTCGCGACGGCAGTCCGGCCGTGTGCGCGCTGCTCTACTCGCCGAAGGACGTGGGCATGGCGCGCTTCCTGCTCAACGCGGGTATGGAGGAAAACGCGTCGATCGACGGACCCACGTTGCGCGTGCTGCGCGCGGCGGCCGAAGAGCGGCTGAAGCAGATGGCCTTCTACTGCACGACGCGCGACTGCCTGCGCCGGCGCCTGCTGGGCTACTTCGGCGAGACGGCGCCCGGCTACTGCGGCAACTGCAAGAACTGCCTGACGCACTTCGAAGAGCGCGACGTGACCGTGGATGCGCAGAAGGTTCTCAGCTGCGTGGCGCGCCTGGGCCAGCGCAACCGCACGGTGGGCAAGACCACGATCGCCCAGATCCTGCGGGGCTCCACATCCTCGCGCATGCAGGAGCAGGGCTACGACACCCTGTCGACCTACGGCATCATGCAGGACGCGTCGGCCACCCACGTGCACGTCGTCCTCGACGCGCTGGTGGAGCGCGGGATGCTGGCGGTCACGCTCGACAACTACCCGGTGGTGATGCTCACGCCCGCCGGGATGGACTTCCTGAAATCGGGTGAAACGCTGATGCTCAAGGTGCCCAAGCCCGAGCCCAAGAAGCACGACGGGCAGAAGGAGCGCCAGCCGCAGCGCTCGTACGACGACGTGGCGGTGGACCCCGACCTGTTCCAGGCGCTGCGCGAGCTGCGCGCCCAGCTGGCGGCAGACCAGAACGTGCCGGCGTACGTGGTGTTTTCCGACAAGACGCTGGCCGACATGTGCAAGCGCCAGCCCCGCACGCGCGACGAGTTTCTGGAGGTGTCGGGCGTGGGCCGGGTGAAGGCCGACCGCTACGGGCAGCAGTTCCTGGACGTGCTCAACCGGGAGCTTTCGTAGGGAAGAATCGACGACACGGGGCAGGCGAAACGGCTGCGACGGGCCCGGCTGCGACGTCCCACGGCGGAATCGCGCAAGAATGTTGGTTGTTTCCGTATCGTGAACCGCTAATCCGCTGCGTTTGATACACTCAGGGGCATGTTTTGAACCAAGCAGGGAAGAAGGCAAGCATGCTGGATATGCACAAAGACATCGAGCGCGTCCTGTACACCGAAGAGCAGATCGCCCAGCGCGTGGCCGAGATGGGCAAGCAGATCACGCAAGACTACCAGGAACCCCTGCTGGTGGTGTCGGTGCTGAGCGGTGCCGCCATCTTCATGGCCGACCTGGTCCGGCGCATCGAGCTTCCCGTGGAAATGGACTACATGGCCGTGTCCAGCTACAAGAACGGCGTGAAAAGCTCGGGCGTGGTGCAGATCCTGAAGGACACCGCCTCGTCGATCGAGGGTCGCCACGTGATCATCGCCGAAGACATCCTGGACACCGGCCTGACGCTGAGCTACCTGATAGAGAACCTGAAGTCGCGCCGCCCTGCGTCGATCGAGGTCGCCACGCTGCTGCACAAGCAGGTGGAGCAGAAGGCCAAGGTCGACTGCCGCTACGTCGGCTTCGAGTGCCCGAACGAGTTCATCGTGGGTTACGGGCTCGACTACGCCGAAAAGTACCGCAACCTGCCTTACATCGGCATCCTCAAGCGGTCGATCTACGGCCAGAGCATCTAAGGCAGCGAGCACATAAAGCGAAGAAGAACAGAGAAGATACTATATGTCGGAACAACCTAAGCTACCCCAGCAACCCAACCCCCGGACAACGATCATCTGGACCATCCTGATGGGCCTGATCTTCATGTGGATCGCCTGGCAGTTCGCCGGCAACACGATGTCGGGGCAGACCAAGGTCGACGAGCTGGTCACCTCCGATTTCGTGGCCGCCGTCAACGACGGGCGCGTGACCGAGGCCACCTACGAGGCCGGCAAGAGCGCGGTCACGGGCAAGTACTACCCGGCGAAGACCGCGGGCGCCTCGATCGTCGATGCGTACAACAAGGCGTTCGACGCGATGAACACCGGCCTGGGCACGGCGCGTTCGACGGACGAGACGCCGTTCGAGGGCCGCATCTCCACGACGAACCTGGAGGCGAAGAACCTGGGCGAAGAGCGCAAGTTCACCACCACGTGGGTGGGCCAGGATTCCCTGGGCCAGCTGATGGCCGCGCATCCCAGCATCAAGTACGAAGTGAAGCTGCCCAACGGCGTGCTCGACGCCATCCTGTCCTACCTGCCGATGCTGGTGCTGGTGGGATTCTTCGTGTTCCTGTTCTACCAGATGAGCAAGGCCAACAACCAGCAGATGAGCTTCGGCAAGACCAAGGCGAAGATGGCAACCGAGGAACGCCCCGACGTCAAGTTCGCCGACGTGGCGGGCGTGGACGAGGCCGTCGAGGAGATGACCGAGGTCAAGGACTTCCTGTCCAACCCCGAAAAGTACCAGGAAATCGGCGCGAAGATCCCGCGCGGCTGCCTGCTCGTGGGACCTCCGGGCACCGGCAAGACGCTGCTTGCCCGTGCCGTTGCAGGCGAGGCAGGCGTTCCGTTCTTCAGCATTTCCGGCTCCGACTTCGTCGAGATGTTCGTGGGCGTGGGCGCCAGCCGCGTGCGCGACCTGTTCAAGCAGGCCAAGGAAGCGGCCCCGTCGATCATCTTCATCGACGAGATCGACGCCGTCGGCCGCCAGCGCGGCGCCGGTTTGGGCGGCGGCCACGACGAGCGCGAGCAGACGCTCAACCAGCTGCTGGTGGAGATGGACGGCTTCGAGTCGACGGACTCGGTCGTGCTGATCGCGGCCACGAACCGCGCCGACATCCTCGACCCGGCCCTGCTGCGCCCCGGGCGCTTCGACCGCCAGATCGTGGTGGACGTCCCCGACGTGAAGGGCCGCGGGAAGATCCTGCAGGTGCACGCAGCCAACAAGCCGCTGGCGCAAGACGTCGACCTGGAGGCCATCGCCAAGCTCACGCCGGGATTCACCGGCGCCGACTTGGCCAACCTGCTCAACGAAAGCGCCCTGCTCACCGCCCGCCGGGGCAAGAAGGTCATCTCGATGCAGGAGGTGACCGAGAGCATGGAGCGCGTCATCGCCGGACCCGAGCGCAAGGGCCGCGTGATGGACGAACAGACCAAGCGCACCATCGCCTACCACGAAAGCGGCCACGCCCTGGTGGGCCATGTGCTGCCCCTGGCCGACCCGGTGCACAAGATCAGCATCGTCAGCCGCGGCCGCGCGCTGGGCTACACCCTGTCCATCCCCAAGGAGGACAAGGTGCTCAACGGGCGCAACGAGATGATGCAGGAACTGGCGGTGTTTTTGGGTGGACGCGTTGCCGAAGAGCTCTTCTGCGACGACATCACCACCGGAGCCAGCAACGACTTGGAGCGTGCCACCAAGATGGCGCGCCAGATGGTCACGAACTACGGCATGAGCGCCGCGCTGGGCACGCAGGTGTTCGGCGAGCCGAACCACGAGGTGTTCCTGGGCCGCGACTACGGCAACACTCAGGACTACTCCGAGGAGACGGCGCGCAGGATCGACGCGGAAGTCGCGCGCATCATGAAGGAGGCTCATGACACGGCCTACGAGATTCTGAGCGCACGGCGCGTGCAGATGGATTTGATGGCCAGCGTGCTGCTCGAACGCGAAACGATCGACGGTGACGCCTGCCAGGCGCTGCTGAACAACACGTGGACGTCGTACCTGGCCCACGAGCAGAGCGAGGAGGGCAGGCGCGAACGCGAGCTGAAGGCGACGACGGTCGCGCAGTCCGAACAGCCCCAGCAGGCCTCCCGTCCGGCCCAGCCCCCGCGCGCAGAGAGCGGACAGCCCCAGCCGGCGCAGCCTGCCAAGCCCGCAGCGCCCGCCTCGTCGGGCAAGGGCCGCCATGCCGCACCTTCGCGCACCGACGGGCAACCGCCGGCCGCCCAGCCGCGTCCCAAAGACGCGCACCAGGCGCCCCCGCGCTCGCAGGCCGCACGGCCCCAGGAGCAGCCGCGCACCCCGGATGCGCGCACGGCCCGACCTGTTCAGGCGCGCCCGGCCGCCCCGGCGCCGACCCAGCCCGACCAGCCCACCAGGCCCAACCCCCGCGTTTCGGCTGATGCGGCTGCGGGAGAGCAGCGCAACATGAGCATTCCCCCGATCGTCCCAGGCGAGCAGCGCCCGTCCGACGACGACGCGTCGTCTGCAACTGACGACACGCGGCAATGATCTGGCGCTGCGGCACCTATTCGTTCGATTCCCGGATGCCCGTGATCATGGGCATCCTCAACGTCACGCCCGATTCGTTTTCCGACGGGGGATCCCATGCGACGGTCGACGAGGCGCTGGCCCACGCCAGGCGCATGTCCGACCAAGGCGCCCTGATCATCGACGTCGGGGGAGAGTCGACGCGCCCCGGGGCCGATCCCGTGCATCCAGACGAGGAGCTCGCGCGCGTGATTTCCGTGGTGCGCGCACTTGCCGCCGAGGGGTTGTGCGTGAGCATCGACACGCGCCATGCGGACGTCGCCCGCGCCTGCGTGGAGCAGGGGGCCTCGATCGTCAACGACGTCACGGGATTCACCGACCCTGCGATGGTCGACGTGGCCTGCGACTGCGACGCGGGGCTCGTGGTGATGCATTCCACCGCCCAGGCCGAAGCCCCGGGAACTCCGTCCGATTCGGGTGCGCCCGTGAACCCGGTAGTGGAGGAGGGCGCGATCGACGGAGACATCGTCGGGCGCGTGAGCTCCTGGCTGGGAAGCCAGGCGGCGTACCTGGAGCAGCGCGGCGTTGCCCGCGAGCGAATCTGCATCGACCCCGGCCCGGGTTTCGGCAAGACGCCGCGGCAGACGCTCGACGTGATGCGCAACCTGCACGAGTGCGTGCGCGTGGGCTATCCCGTGCTCGCCGCTCCCTCGCGCAAGCGCTACGTGGGATGGGCCTACGGCATCGACGACCCGGTTGAGCGCGACCAGGCAAGTGCAACCGAAGCGGTTCTCGCCTGCGAGCTGGGGGCCTCGGTCGTGCGCACCCACAACGTGCAGGCAACGCGGGAAGCCCTCGAGGACGTGCGCCCGTATGCGGTCGTCGCCCTGGGGTGCAACGTGGCGCTGGTGGCCAACCCCGGCGAAGAGCGCGAAGGCAAGATCGCGATGCTCAACCAGGCGATCGCCGACATGGCGCTGCTGCCCGACACGCAGATCGTGGACGTGTCCAGCTACTACGAAAGCGTTCCAGCCTACAAGCTGGACCAGGACGATTTCGTCAACGCGGTCGCGCTGCTGCGCACCGGACTTGCCCCCCGCGACCTGCTGAAGTACCTGCAGGCCATCGAGGACAGCCTGGGCCGCGTGCGCGTCGAGGCGAACGGTCCGCGCACCTGCGATCTGGACATCCTGGACTACCAGCTCTACGTGAGCAGCGACGAAGAGCTCACGCTTCCTCATCCGCGGCTGCTCGAGCGCGACTTCGTGGTGAAACCGCTGCTCGAGATCCTGCCCCATCACGTGCTCGCCGACGGCACGGCCGTCACCGCCGACCATGTGACGGTCGGCGCGGCACAGCTCATCGAGCGCGCCTAGCCTCGAATCCCTTGCCTAACATGCATGTTTTATGAGCGGGTGGCATCGCGCCGTTCGGGGGCGTAACATACCTTTGCTTTCAAGGAAGGACCACGGTGGAACAGCAGGAAGAACAAGCATCCATAGGGCAGGCGGGCGCCACGGCGCGTCCGTCCGACGATGCGCCTGAGCCTGCTGCACCCGGGCCGCGCAAGCCCGGCGGCAACGACAAGATCAGCCGCATGGGCACCGAATCCATCCCGCGTCTGATCCTCGAGTTCGCCATTCCCGCCATTGCGGGCATGCTGGTCAACGGCGCCTACAACATCATCGACTCGATCTTCCTGGGCCAGTCGATAGGGTACCTGGGGCAGGCGACGATGACGGCCGCCAACCCCATCATGATCGTCTTTCTGGCCATCTCCATGCTCATCGGCAACGGCGGCAACGCGCTGGCGGCTTTGCGCATGGGGCAGGGCGACCACGAAGGTGCCGAGCGCAGCCTGGGCAACACGGTCGTGCTCTGCCTGATCATCGCGTTCGTGGTGGCCATCTTCGCGATGAGCCCCGCCATCGACGGCCTGCTCGCGATATCCAGCGCCACACCCGAGGTGTGGGACGGCGCGCGGGTGTTCATCCAGATCATCTCGCTGGGATTCTTCTTGCAATGCGTCGGCATGGGCGTGAACAACTTCATCCGCACGGCGGGCGCTCCCAACCGCGCACTGGTGACGATGGTCATCGGCGCGGTCGTGTGCATCGTGCTCAACTACATCCTGGTCATGCGCCTGGGGATGGGGGTCGTGGGAAGCGCGATCTCCAACGTGGTCGGCCAGGGCGCTTCGTGCGCCTGCGTGCTGTGGTACTTCCTGTTCACGAAGAACGTCCCCTTGAGGCTGCGCCGTCGCGCGCTGCCGCTGGAGCGTCGCACCGTGCGCATGATCTTCGGCCTGGGATTCGCCAGCTTCGCGATGCAGATCGGCGCGGCCCTGCTGAACTTCGTGATGAACCACCTGCTGGTCGAATACGGTGCCCAGCATCCCCTGGGGGCCGAAGCGGCGCTCGCCTCGATCGGCGTCGTGCAGCGCATCGCCATCTTCACGATCTTCCCGCTCATCGGCATCGCCATCGCCATCCAGCCGCTGCTCGGGTTCAACTACGGTGCCCGCCTGTACGGTCGCGTGCGCACGACGCTGGTCGACGGCATCATCGGCGCGACCCTGATCGCCGTGTTCATGTGGCTGATCGTCCATATCTTCCCGGCGCAGATCGTCAACGCGTTCGGCCTGACCGACCCCACCTTGCACGACTTCACGATCTTCGCCCTGAAGATCCAGCTGATGATGCTGCCGTTGATCGGCTTCCAGATCGTGGGCTCGAACTACTTCCAGGCCACCGGCCAGCCCTTGAAGTCCATCTTCCTGTCGCTGACGCGCCAGCTGCTGTTCCTGATCCCGTTGAT
>CACXFZ010000083.1 GCA_902767025.1 uncultured Coriobacteriaceae bacterium | reverse complement strand
GGAGCGCGTGCAACACGCGCTCGAAGAAGTGGGCATGGAGCGCATGCAGCAGGCACACGGAAACACGCTTTCCGGCGGCGAGGCCCAGCGCGTGGCTCTGGCGCGCATCCTGGTGCGCGACCTGGACGTGGTGCTGCTCGACGAGCCCACCGCATCGATGGACGTCGAAGGCACCCTGCAGGTGGAACGCGCCCTCGCATCCTACCGCGCGCGCACGCAGTGCCTGACCGTGGTGGCCACCCACGCACCCGCGCAGGCCAAGCGCATTGCCGAGCGGGCCGTGATGCTGGACAAGGGACGTGTGGTCGAGGAAGGGCCGATCGACGACGTGCTCTTGCGGCCTTCGACCGACGCAGGCCGCTCCTTCCTGTCGTACTGGCAGTTGTAACGCACTCGACACGGACAGCGCCGCAAGGCGGCAGTAGAATACCCCTATGAAACGGCGAAGCACAGCAAGAACGGTCAACGGCATCGTGTCGGCCGTCATCCTGTGCCTGTTCCTGGTGCATGCGGTGCTGGGCACGTTTTCGAGCCCGCTTTCCTTTTCGGCCGTGGCATCGTACGTGCTGTGGCTGGGCATGGCGCTGGTGGGCGTGCATGTTGTGGCAAGCATCGCCACCAGCTACGAGCAGCTCACCGATACCGTGCGCCCGCCCAGTCGCAAGAAGCGGCAGCACCTTCTGCTGAAGTGGGTCACGGGCATCGTCCTGCTCGCCGTAGTGCTGCTTCACATCCTGCGCGTGCGCGAGCTCGACCTGGCGTCCGCCGTCTATTCGCCCTTGGGCACCGCAGTGGCCATCGCACTCGTTGCAGCACTTGCTGTACATGCCTGGACGGGATCGAAGTCGCTGCTGAAGGACCTGAACATCGACCGGAAATACCGCAGCGTGCTGCGCGCGGGCGTGGCCATCCTCGCGATGGTGCTCGCGTGTTTGCTGCTGTTCAACGTGGTGCTGTAGCGCCGCCTGCAGGTGGGCCGGCACGCGGAAGAAAGGACACGAAGTGCTCGAAGTTGTCTCCCTCGAAGAAGCACGGTCGCTGGTGCGCACACGGTTCGCGCGCCTGAACGACGTCTGCGAAGACATCCCCTTCGACCAGGCGGCCGGGCGCGTGCTGGCAGAAGACATCGTGGCCGCGGAAGGCGTGCCCCCCTTCGACCGTTCCACCGTGGACGGATTCGCGGTGTGCGCCGCAGACACGTTCGGGTGCTCCGATGCGCTGCCCGCGCTGCTCGCACTCGCCGGCGAGGTGGAGATGGGCCAGGACGTGCAGACGAGCGTTGATCCGGGAACCTGCATGCGCATCCCCACCGGCGGCAAGGTCCCAGCCGGGGCCGACGCCGTGGTGATGCTTGAGTATTGCGAAGAGTACGGCGACGGCACCATCGGCGTGGCCCGCGCGGCCGCGCCGGGAGATGGCATCGTGTTCGAGAACGACGACATCGCGCCTGGCAGCGTGCTGATCCGCGAAGGTTCGCTGCTGCAATCCCACCATGTGGGCACGCTGGCGAGCCTGGGACGGACCGCCTGCCGCGTGCATGCGCGCCCAACGGTGGGCATCATCTCCACCGGCGACGAGATCGTCGACGTGGCCGCTACGCCCGTCGCCTCGCAGATGCGCGACGTGAACACGCCGCTGCTGGCAAGCGCCGTGGAGGCCTGCGGTGCTCAAACCATGCGCTTCCCCATCGTGCCCGACGACTTCGACGAACTGCTGGCAACGGTGCGCGAGGCGCTCGCAACCTGCGACATGGTGCTGGTTTCGGGCGGGTCGTCGGCGGGCCAGAAGGACAACACCGCGCGCGTGCTGGGGCAGCTGGGCGAGCTCCTGTTCCATGGCATCGCCGTCAAGCCCGGCAAGCCCACGATGTGCGCCAGCATCGACGGCACGCCCGCGTTCGGCCTGCCCGGGCATCCCGTTGCCGCCTACTTCATGTTCCTGGAGCTGGTCGCTCCGCTGCTCGCACCCGCCACAGCGCTTTCCCTGCCCCTGCCAGCCACGCTGACGCAGGGCCTTCCTTCGAACCACGGGCGAACCGAGCTGGTGCCGGTGCGCCTCGAGCGGGCCGAAGAGGGTTTGCGCGCCGTCCCCATCCGCAGCAAGTCGGGCCTGATCTCGCAGTTGTGCGCAGCGGACGGGTACATCGAAATCGACCGCAACGCCGAGGGGCTTGCCGCAGGCGCCCCCGTGCATGTGCGCCCGTTCCTGGCGCAGCGCCCCGGCGCATCCCTGCAGTAACCCCGCGACCCACGAGAGGAGAACCCCATGGCATTCGACTACCTGAGCAACACGCCGCTCGAACAGGCCCGCGAGGCCTTCCTTGCCGCCTTGCGCGAGGCGGGCATGGAACCGCGCTGCGAGACCGTGCGCGTGGGAGAGGCGCTGGGACGCATCACGGCCCGGCCGCTGTACGCGCACATCTCGGCGCCGCACTACCATGCTTGCGCGATGGACGGCATCGCGCTGGACGCCAAGCTCACCTTCGGCGCCACGGCCACCACGCCCGTGACCATCGAGGCGGGCAGCTACGTCGTGGTGGACACGGGCGACCCGCTGCCGGACGGCTGCGATGCGGTGGTGATGATCGAGAACGTGGTGTTCGGCGAGGGCGACGGGCTCGATGCGCTGGGTTCGTGCCCCGTGACGCTCTACGCCGCATCGACGCCATGGGAGAACGTGCGCCAGATCGGCGAGGACATCTGCGCGGGCGAGATGCTGCTCACGTCCAACGTGCGCATCGAGCCGGCCGCCATGGGGGCCATGCTGGCCGCGGGCATCCAGGAGGTGCCGGTGATCGCACCGCCGGTGGTGGGCATCATCCCCACGGGCGACGAGGTGGTGGCACCGTCGGCCAACCCCAACCCGGGTGATGTGATGGAGTTCAACTCGACGATCTTCTCGGGCATGGTCGCGCAGTGGGGCGCCCGCGGCATCGCCTACCCCATCGTTGCCGACGAGCCCGACCTCATCAAGGCGGCGCTGCAGAAGGCCATCGACGAATGCGACATCGTGCTGCTCAACGCCGGATCGTCTGCGGGACGCGACGACTACTCTTCGTCGATCATCGGCGAGCTGGCCGACGTGCTCTTCCATGGCATCGCCATCAAACCGGGCAAGCCCGCCATCCTGGCACATGCAGACGCCACGGCCATCGTGGGCGTGCCGGGCTATCCCGTGAGCGGCATCATCGTGGTCGAAGAGCTGGTGCGCCCGGTCGTCGAGGAGCTGCTGGGCTGCAAGACGGTGCACGACGCGGAAATCGACGCCACCCTGGCCCGGCCATGCACCTCGTCGCTCAAGCACGAGGAGTTCGTGCGCGTGCGCCTGGGGCAGGTGGGCGACAAGATCGTGGCCACTCCGCTGTCGCGCGGCGCGGGCGTGGTGACGTCGTTCGTGAAGGCCGACGGCATCATGCGCATCCCGCAGAACAGCGAAGGATTCGAGGCGGGCTCTACGGCGCGCGTGCGCCTGTTGCGCCCGGCCGACGAACTGGCGAGGTCGCTGGTGGTCATCGGCAGCCACGACCCGCTGATCGACGAGGTCGCCCAGCTGGTGCACGAGCGCTGGCCGGAGCTTTCCGTGGCATCCACCCACGTGGGATCGATGGGCGGCATCACGGCTGCCAAACGCGGCGAGAGCCACTGCGGCGGCATCCACCTGCTCGACGAGGCAACGGGAACCTACAACGAGCCGTACCTGGAAAAGCACTTCCCCCAAGGCGGCGTGCGCCAGGTGGAATGCGTGTTCCGCCAGCAGGGCCTGATGGTGGCGCCGGGCAACCCGCTGGGCATCGAAAGCCTTGCCGACCTGGCCCAGGACGGCCGCAGCTTCGTGAACCGGCAGAAGGGTTCGGGCACGCGCATCCTGAGCGACTACCTGTGCAAGCAGGACGGCATCGACACAGGCGCCATCTACGGCTACGACCACGAGGAGTTCACGCACACGGCCGTGGCGGCCATCGTGGAGTCGGGCGCGGCCGATGCAGGCATGGGCATCTATGCGGCGGCGAAGATGTACGGCCTGGACTTCGTGCCGGTGTGCGAGGAGCAGTACGACCTGCTCGTGCCCGACTACGCCTGGGACACCCCCATGGTGCAGGCCTTGCTGGAAGTGCTGGCGTCGGACGCCTTCCGCGCGCGCATCGAAGCGTTGGGTGGCTACCGCCTGGAAAACCCCGGCAGCGTGCGCAGGCACTACGAGTAGCGTACGTCGCCTCGATTGCCCTGCGGAACACAGGGGGAACACAGGGGACAGTTCTCTGTGTTCCAGTTCTGTGTGCTGAGGCCGCGGACGCCATCGGACACGGGGACAGTTCGAAGAACACAGAGAACTGTCCCCTGTGTTCCTTACTTGCGGGAGCGCTCGGCGGCAACACCGAGCAGGATGGCGAGCAGGGCGAACGCCATCGTCAGCACGAAGCCGTGAGGCAGCCCGTCGCCCGTGGCGGCCGTGACACGCGTTTGCTGCGTGCTTGTCGCTGATGCCGGCGCAGATGTTGCGGTTGGGGCCGTGACCTTCTTGCCGGCAGCATCCGATGAGGTCGAAGAATCCGGCAGGTCCTTCTTGGCCGTGCTTTCGCCCTTGTCCGAAGCGTCCGTTTTGCCCTTCTGGGCGTCTGCCTTGCCGTTTTCTTCGGCAGCAGGTTCCAGGTCTGCCTTGGGCTCTTCGACGGCCGATGCGGGCAACTCGGAAACCTCGGGCTCAACGACAACCGGTTCGCCGATCTCGCCTTCGGGCCATTCGACGACCGGCTCGAGCACCTCGCCCTCGGACTCTTCGTCCGGCGCCTCGACGAACTCCGCGTCGTCGGGCAGTTCGCCCTCGGACCCCTCGTCCTCTTCCCCGTCGTCTTCGGGTGCACCGGAATCCTCGGGCACGATTGCGTCGATGCGGTCGTCAACCTCGTCCTCGGCAAGGGTGAAGGCGAACACCGCAAGCTCTTCCTCGTGAACAGCCCACTGCCCATCAAGGCCATCGGCGTAGTACATGTTGCCCGTCACGAACGTGCCCGACGCATCCTCGGCGCTGGCAAGGTAGAAATCCTCCACGTCGCCAACCAGCTCGAAGACCAGGGCGAACCTGTCTCCCGTCAGCGGCAGGGGCGTGCTCAGGTTCACGGTGCTCAACATGCCGCCCAGCACCGAATAGGTCTCATCGAGCAGCACCAGCTTGTCCTTGTCGAAGGTGCCGTCTTCCGGGTTCACGTACACGCGCACCTTCGAGGTGAACGCCTCTTCCGATGTGCCGCCAGCGCCAATGGTCAAATGGCTCAACGCCTCGGCGCCTCCTGCGGAGTCGAACACCATACCCAGGAAGCGCTTGTCCTCCTCGGCCATGAAGCCTTGGGTGACGTCAATCTTCGCGCCATAGGTGTAGGTGCGGTACAGGTCGGGCGTCTGGGTTGCCACAACGCCAGCCGACTGCAGAAGCAAGTCGTCGCTCTCGTACGAGACGTAGTAGCAGCCGTCATCGCCCCATGCTTCTCCCCACGAGTTAAGGGCGATCCAGGCACCGTCGCGGGAAGGCTGCACGAGGAAGTTCTCCTTGGAATAGGAATCGTCCCAGCCAACGATGCTGACGGCGTGCCCGTAGGTGGACTCCGTCTCGCCCCGCTTGAAGTAGGCGGCGTTTGTCTCGGAGTTGAAGTTCACGTCGTCTTCGGGTATTTGGACGATCGAATACACCGAGCCGTACTTCATGACGTGGTTCTTGACGATGTCGATCCAGCGCGCCTTGAGGTCCTCGTCTTCGATGTCAACGACCGAGGGGAACGCGACCGAGCTGGTGACGCGCACGGCCGTCTTCACCTTCGGCATCGTCGCAATCTGCCCGTCGGTGTAGTTGGCAAAGGGAACCTGCTCCTCGGTCGGGGCGCCAAAGGTCTCCAGCAGCGCAAGAACCTTGTCGTACGCCGTGCCGTCACCTTCGCGGTAATACCAGTCGTTCTCCTCGGTGGGCAGGATCCCCGGAGTGCGCTCGTCGCTGTAGAGCTGCTCCGAATCCATGAGGTCGAGGTAGCGCTCGGAGAGGTCCACGGCATTGCCGCTGGTCAGGGCGTAGTTCGTTTCGGCGCTTTTCGCGATGGCGAAGGTGTCGCACAGCCCCAACGGGTCCTGGTCGTCCACGAAGACGGAGATGCTGTCGCGCAGGTCGAAGGAATCGGGCAGCACCGTGCTGTCCGGGTCGTAGAGCCGCTCCACCTCGGCGCTGTCGATGTCGTCTTCGGCGAAGCGGAAGTTCTTGGTGGGCTCGTAGGGGGCGTCGCCGTCCGTGTAGGCGAAAGCGGAGGCAGGTGCACACGAAAGCAGGATGCCGAGAACAAGTGCGAACATGCACGCGATGATGCGGTTGCGCTGGCATGGGCTTGCGTATGTCTTCATCCTGGAATCCCTCTTCCCCTGGAGCTTGCACACAGAAGTCGAATCATACCAGAAAGCAGCGATCCGCTGGCAAATATGGGATTTTGAACAGGGGTCAGACCCCTGTTCAAAACGAGAGCCGCGGGGCTCGCGCCAGCTTGACGCCGCTGCTTGCGCCCAGTATTGTAAACGCGTAAACAGTTAGGGGGACTCCATGGCCACCAAGACGTTTTCCGGCCGAGGCGACGTGGGAAAGCTGGCCTATGCAGATGCGCTTGCATTGCGCGAGTATGGCATGTCGTACGGACAGTACTGCGGCAGCATCCTACTTGACTACGTGCACGCCGAGCACGCCTTGCCCGCTGTTTCCACCGCCAACGAGATGCGTGAACAGCGTGCAGCGGCGCTGGCCCACATGCGCGAGATGTCAGAGCGGTTGCGAGGCTCGAAGCTGGCGCAGATGAGCGGCGAGGACATGAAGCGGCTGATTGCGGGGCGCTATGAGTAGGTCGGTCATCGTCGACACGAACATCCTGATCGATGCCGCCGTCCCCGACCGCGAACACCACAACGAGGCCATGCTGTTCGAGGACGAAGTGGCGTACAGCGGCATGCAATCCTACATTGCCGCGACTTCCCTGAAGGACGCGTACTACCTGATCAAGAGCGCAACCGACGAGGTGTTCGCGCGCGAGTACGTCCAGTGCCTGATGCGCTTGTATTCGGTGGCGGCAGTCGATGCAACCGTATGCGAAGACGCCGCCCGTTCCAACGAGCCGGATTTCGAAGACGGGATCATCCGCTCGTGCGCGGAAGGGCTCGGCGTCGACTACATCGTCTCGCGCGACGAAAACGCCTTCGGGCACAGCCCCATCAAGAAGATGACCGCGCAAGAGTACCTGGACGAGTTCGCAGAACACGAAACGGCCGACATCTGATTTTGAAGAAGGGACCTGGCCCTGCTCAAAAACGAGATGTGATACAATTAGGGAACTTTTTACAGATTTATAGTCTTATTTGTACCCTAACGATATCCCATGGCACAACAGAGCAACACCAACGACAACAGCTTCGAGGAGATACGGAACCTCCTGCATGAGCGGGCAGACCTGTCCGCCCGCCTTGCCCTTGTCCCCTACGAAGGAAGCGTCGAGGTGAAAACGCAGGGCAAGGGCACGTACCTGTACATGCGCAAGCGCGTATCGGGGAGGCTGACGTCTACCTATGTGGGCCCATATTCCGAAGAGCTTCACCAGCTTCTGTTGAACAATGCCGCAGCGGCCAAAGAGCTGCGCAAGGGCATGCGCAGAATCGAAAAGCGGCTGGCGCAGTTGGGCTACGCAGACGAAGAACTCGACCCGCGCGTACTTCTCAATCTGGACTTTGCGCGCGCCAACATGAGTGCGAACATCTACGACCAGGC
>CACXFZ010000082.1 GCA_902767025.1 uncultured Coriobacteriaceae bacterium | reverse complement strand
CCACCGGCTGACAGCCTGGCGCGTCACGTACACCTGGCTGGCCAGCTGGTCCTGCGTGAGGCCGCGCTCCTTGCGCAGCCGTGCGATCGTGTCCGAAACTCCCATGGCTTCCCTCCTTGAACTGCCTGTCCACGATTCTAGGGAGAACGGCCTGGCGAGTCACGCAATTGCCGATTGCGAACACGTGCGGGCCGAGGGTTGCAGCTTTGGCGATCTCCCACAATTCGCGCATGGGCTTGTGGGCACAAACCAAACAACGTCGGGCTTCAGCGTGCTTTCAGGATGCATTCCTAGGCTTGCCCCATCAACCCGCCGCGCTGCGATGCGCCAGGCCGGAAAGGCAGAGCCACATGAAGAAGAACACGGTACGCGCCATCCTCGACGCCGCGCTCACCATCACGATCGTCGTCGAGATGTTCATCCAGTTCACCGGTGTGCTGCTCCACGAGATCATCGGCTTCGTCTTCTTCGCCTGCGTGACCGCCCACCTGGGCCTGGCGGCGAAATGGATCTCTGCCACCGCCACCCAGGCAAGCGAGCGCACGCTGAGCAGGCGGCGCAAGAGCCTTGCCGTCATGGGCATCCTGCTCGCCTTGACGATGGTGGTCCTGGGCGTGAGCTCGGTTGCCATCAGCACGATCATCGCCTCGACCGGGTTCGTGTGGCCGTTCGGGACATACGAGCTGTGGTCGGTCCTGCACGCGGTTTCCTCGTACGGTTTATGCGCATTGACGATCGTCCACCTTGCCATGCACTGGGCGTTCGTCGCCCAAGCGGTGAAGATCCCCTACGACCCATCCCGCCGCCGTGCCATCGGCGCCGGCGTGAACGCGATGGCAACCGTGGGTGCGGTGGCAGTCGGCATGGCAAGCGCCCGCGTGCTGCTTCCCCGCGCGGCCGAGATGGCCAATGCGCAGACCGCGGAATCCGGAGCCGCCGCGGGCACCGATCCAGGCTCCGTCGTCCCCGACGTGTCCGACCAGGCAACCGACGTGCCGATGCAAGCGGAGCAATACGGCCGCGGACGCGGCAAGCGGGCACGCATGCGAAACAAGATGCAGGACACCGCTCCGGACGCGGCGCAGAACCAGGATGCCACGCAGGAACCGTACCCGTCGCAGGACCAGGGCGGCACCTACCAGGAGCCGAGCGAACCTTCGTACGGGACCGACGGCTCCAACGACACGGGCAGCACGGACACGTCGGGCATCTGCACGCTCTGCCGCAAGTACTGCCCGCTCAGCGCCCCGCAGTGCGGCCGCCCCTACCAGCAGGGGATCATCTAGCAAGCGGCGGGCCCACGATTTTGGGCCCGCTCTGCCCTATTACCTGTTCTCGTAGCGTGCTTCCTGCTTGATGAAGGTGCCATCCGCGAGCTCGCGCCAGGCGTCCTTCACTTCCTCTTCGGTGTTCATCACGATGGGGCCGGCCCAGGCTATCGGCTCGCCCAGCCTGTCCGAACACATGAACAGCACCTCGGCGGGCTCGTCGCCGGCCTCGATGGTCACGGTGTCGCCATCGCCCAGGCGGGCGGCGGTCTTCGCGGCAACGGGCGTGCCGCTGACAGTCGCCGGGCCCTCCAACGTGAACACCATGGCCGTCTTGCCTGCGCCCGGCACGTCGAGTTCCACCGACCCGTTCGCATCCAGGCGGATGTCGTAGTAGTCGAGCGGCAGGTACTTGCCCTGGATGCCGGCATGCCCCTGGTAGTTGCCGGCGATCAGGCGCAGCGTGCCCGCCTTCAGCGCGAACTCCTGGATCTCGCCGTTCACGACGCCGTGGTAGAAGGGCTCCGCCGTCATCTTGTAGCGCGCCGGGATGTTCAGCCACAGCTGCACGCCCAGCATCCGCGGCGCGGGCTGGGGCATTTCGGAGTGGAAGGCGCCCGACCCTGCCGTGAGCCACTGCGCCTCGCCATCGCCTATCGCCGCCTTGGTTCCCAGGTGGTCTTCGTGCACGATCGAGCCCTTCGACAGGAACGTGACGGTCTCGATGCCCCGATGGGGATGCGACGGGAACCCCACGACGTAGTCCTGCGGGTCCGTCGAATCGAAGTCGTCCATCATCAGAAACGGGTCGAAGTCCTGCGCGGTCTGGCTGCCCAAGACGCGCACCAGGCTCACGCCCGCGCCGTCCTGCGTCCTGAACCCCTGCACCTGTTGCACTACTTGCCTGAGCATCGTCTGCTCCTTCCTAGCCGTCCGTCGGCTCGCCGAATGCGTGGCGATAGCGACCGATCAGGCGGAGCAGCTCCCGTTTCTCCTCGTCCGTCCAGATGCCGAACTTCTCCGTAAACATGCGCTCGTTTTCCGGGTAGACGCGCTCGATCAGAACCCTGCCCTCGTCGGTTAGCTCGACGATGCTCTTGCGCAGATCGGCGGGGTCCTTGACGCGGCGCGCCAACCCCTTCTTGCACAGGTTGTCCACGATCACGGGGGTGGTGCCGCTGCTGCCCAGAATCGCGCTCTTGATCTGCCCGACCGTCAGGCTGCCCTTGTGCATCAGCGCTTCGAGCACCTGGAACTGCGGGTAGGTGAGCCCATGGGCAGCGCAGATGGCCGCGGTCTCGCGGTCGAGGTCCTTGCACATCCGGTATACGCCTATGAGAATGCCTGAATCGATCTTCATCGCCACTGTCCTTGTTTGTCGTGAATATTATATCTAATTAGATATTTCTGTCAAGCAGCCATGTGCTTGCGCAACAAGGCGTTGCTCGACCCTGTGCCCGCAGGCGCATAGAATGAAACTCGCAGACAACGAGGAAAGGGCTTTCAGATGACCATCAAGGACACGCTCCCCCAACTGCGCAAGCAACGCGGCCTGACCCAGGAAGACCTGGCGGTCAAGCTGTTCGTGACGCGCCAGGCCGTCAGCCGATGGGAGACGGGAGAGACCACCCCGAGCATCGACATGGCAAAGCTCATCGCCACGGCGCTGGACACGCCCGTTATGCACCTTATCGACCTGCCGCAGGAGCCGTCGTGCCAATGCTGCGGCACGCCGTTTTCGGTGCCGAACATGGAAAAGGGCACCAACGCGGACGGCACCGAGAACCCGAACTACTGCAAGTGGTGCTACGACAAGGGCGCGTTCGCCAACGACACGATGGACGAGGTCATCGAGCATTCGGCCCCCTACTACGTCGAGGCAACGGGGGTGAGCCTGGACGAGGCCGTCTCGTTCATGGGCGCGATGCTGCCCACGCTGAAGCGCTGGAAGGACCCCTACGAGCAGGAGGCGCGCGAGCGCTACGGCGACGAAGCGGTCCAGGCGACCCACGATCGCCTGGATGCGATGACGGCCGACGAGTGGAGCGCGAAGGAACTGCTGGAGGAGGCGATCAAGGTGCAGTTGCGCCTTGCCCTGGCCAGCGCAAGCCCCACGTCTGACGAGTCGGCCGAACTGGCCCACATGCACGAGCGCTGGATCCGCATGCACTGGGGAGACGCCGCCTATTCGCGCCAGGCGCACCTGGGCTTGGCAAGCGGGTATGTGGCAGACGAGCGATTCACCGCATACTACGATAGCGCCTGCGGCGAAGGGGCCACCGCCTTCTTGGTGGAAGCTCTGAAGGCAAACCTCGCATAAGGCGGCACCTCCAGGCCGACGGCGTGGTATGATCGGCGTGTTGGGGAAATGGTTCCCCGCAAGACCTCCGAAGGGGATGTCTTTTTGGACCTTGTCCAGTAGCTGAATCGAAGAGATTGCACGAAGCGCGCATGACGTGCGTGGTTTCGTGCGGCGACGAAACGAATCGCTCGGAAAGGACAAGGACATGCAGTTCCCCAAAACCAACACCTTCGATGCCGGACTCGTGCGCTCCAAGATCATGGGGCCGAACACCTGCAAGCTCACCGAGGAATTGATGGACGAGGCGGACCTGCCTCGCGGCTCGGTCGTGCTCGACCTGGGAAGCGGCACAGGAATCAGCTCTGCGATGCTCGCACGCGAATACGGCTTGACCGTCTACGCGGCCGACCTGTGGAGCGACCCATCCGACAACATGCGCTTCTTCGAGAGCCTGGGGCTTGGCAACCGGCAGGTCGTGCCCCTGAAGGCCGATGCTGCAAAGCTGCCGTTCGCGCACGGTTTCTTCGATGCCGTGGTGAGCGTGGATTCCTACAACTACTTCGGGCGCGACGCCGGCTATCTGGGCGCGTGCCTGCTGCCATTCGTGAAGCGCGGCGGCACCATCCACCTGGCCATCCCCGGCATGGTGCGCGACCGCCACGACAACCTGCCCACCTGCCTGCTGGCATCGTGGACGCCGGAGCAGCTGGACTACATGCATGACATGGACTGGTGGCGCAGGCTGCTCGAGCAGACGCCGGGTGTTGCCATCGAGCGCATGCGCGAGCTGGCGTGCACGCGCGAAGCATGGGCCGACTGGATCGAATGCGACAACGAGTACGCGCAAAACGACCGTGCGGCCGTCGAGGCGGGGGCGCTCGATTACCTGAACACCATCGCCATCACGTTGCGCAAAGATTAGGGCATTCGGGCCAACAGGCCCGGACAAGCCGCATGACATGGCGAAGGGTCTTCCTGCTTCGGCCGGGAGGCCCTTTGCTCGGGCATGCGCCCGAGGTCGACAGCAAACGTGCTGTCGCGTCAGCGGCGGTTGCGGCCGAAGCGCCAGGCCGCAAGGCCCAGAACGGCCACGGCAAGCGCGAACGCGCACAGGGCGATCTCGTCCCCCGTCTTGGGGAGCAGTCCGGCAACGATGCGCAAGGGCGAAGGATCGTCGCCGTCGGGCGAGGTGGGGCTTGGCACGGGCGTGGGCGCAGGCGTCGGATCGGGCGCGCGCTCGCCCGGCTTGGGTTTGGCCACGGCCTGGTAGCGCCAGATGCGGTCTTCGGGGTCCCAGCTCGGCATAGTCATGAGGAAGGGCAGCGACGAATACGTTGTCCCCTGGTAGTCCACGTCGTCACCGACGACAAGGTAGATGCCGTGGGTCAACCCGTCTGCTTCGACGAAGTTCGCGCAACCGTTGTCGAGCGTGGTGGCGCTGAGCGTCGGCGCCGTCTTGGACTCTTTGACGAACTCGGCCATCTCGCGCGCGGCCGAAGCCCACCCATGCTGTTCGCGCACGTCGCTCACCGAAAAGCGCGCAGCGTAGGCAGCGTCGAGCGTCACCGGTCCCGACTCGTCGAAGTCTCCTATGCGGTACAGCGAAAACCGCGTTCCGGGCAGCGGAGCGCCTTCGTGCACGAACTCAACGACGAGCTCGAGGTCCGAAGAGGCGGGCTCTGCCGGCTCGTTCGCAACAGCCGAAAACGGCATGAACGCGCACACCAGGAGCACGATTGCCACTAAGGCAGAAATACTACGTCTCAAGCGTTTCCTCCTCTCGTTGCTTCTTGGGGCGTGAAAGGATGAAGAACACCAGCAGTATTGCCGCCACAACGGCAATCATCACGAACAGCGGATCAATCCGGAAACCCTCACCGTCGACATGGCGCGCCAATTCCTCCTCGGGCAGGTCGACGCGATGGCCGCGCACCAGCAGCCGGTGCGAGTTCACGCCATAGGGCGTGCACGTCACCAGCGTGCACAGGTCGCTGTCGGGGTCGATGGCAAGCGCATCCACCTCGTGGGGAAGCACGGTCAGGATCTGGTCGACTTCGTAGCCCAAGCGCTCGTCGAGCGTGTCGATGACGAATATGTCGCCTTCGGCAAGCGCATCCAAATCGGTGAAGAGCTTTGCGCTGGGCAAGCCGCGATGCCCCACGAACACGCAGTGGGTTCCCGCGCCGCCCACGGGCATGGAGCTCGAAGGCATATGCCCCACGTAGTGCTGCAGCATGCCTTCGTCCACGCCGTGATGCACCGTCACATGCACGTCGATCTTGGATATGTGCAACGTGCATATGATGCCCTGATCGGTCAGGGAGAGCACCTCGTCGTAGTTGGGCATGCCGACAGGCTCCTCGCCGTGCAAGAGCGCAAGCAGCCCCTGGTTGTAGGCAACCGCCTGGTTCCACATGGCCCGCCGATCTTCGATTTCGAGCGCCTTGACGGTTTCGTTGTACTGCGCCTCGCCCGTCGATTGGAAATGGCGGTTCCAGTAGTCGCTCACCGTCGGGTAGAGCAAGGCCGCCACTCCCACCAGCAGGAGCAGTACCGTGAATATGTTACCCAGCTTGTTCCGCATGGCCGAATCTTCCGTTACCCGGGCTCCGGAGAGGAGCCCGGGTGAAGACGGAGAATACTAGCTGCTACTTCGTGGCACGCCTACGAAGGACAAGCGCTGCCGCAGCGATCAGGGCGATGATGCCCACACCGTAGATCAGGTAGGTGCCCATGCCGCCCGTGGAGGGGATGAGCGAACCCGGAGTGTTGCTCACGGACACGATTTGCTGCAGATCCATGGCGATCTGCTCAGATGCCCGCGTAGCTCGATGCGGTACCCGCGAACATCGACAGTGCGTAACCGGACCAGACGAGCACGACGCGCGCAAGCCAGTCGGAAGGCAGGAAATGCCCTCCGGCTGTAAGGTTGAGCTGTTCTTCGGACGCGTTTGCCACCCTGCATTCCTTCCAACTGGTACGATGCCGCGCACACAGTACCTGCACCGTCGCCATCTGCGACGAACAGCACAGGACATGGCATTGTAAGGCATAGTGCGCCCCAGCCGGCCGGTCCTTTGCCAATAAGTTACAAACCCGTTCGGTGACGCCGAACGCTCGCGAAGCGGTTCCCTCTCCTGGCAACCGCCTGCATGGCAACGGTGCCGTATGATAGAACTCGGCAAACGCAGCATGCCACGCACAGCCAAGGAGGAACCATGGCGTTCGATTACAAGAAGGAATACAAGGAGTTCTACCTGCCGCCGCGCACGCCCACGGTCGTGCAGGTGCCGCGCATGAACTTCGTGGCGGTGCGCGGGCAGGGCGACCCCAACGACGAAGGCGGTACCTACCAGCAGGCGCTGAACCTGCTCTACGGCGTGGCCTTCACCATCAAGATGTCGAAGAAGGGCGCGCGCCAGATCGAGGGGTACTTCGACTACGTGGTGCCGCCGCTCGAGGGCTTCTGGTGGCAGGACGGCGTGGATGGCGTGGACTACGCGCGCAAGGACCTGTTCCAGTGGATCTCGGCGATTCGCCTGCCCGACTTCGTGGGCAGGGACGACTTCGACTGGGCGGTTGCCGAAGCCGCCGCCAAGAAGAAGGCCGACTTCTCGGCTGCAGAGTTCCTGAGCCTCGAAGAAGGACTGTGCGTGCAATGCATGCACATCGGCCCCTACGACGACGAGCCGGCCACTGTCGAGCTCATGCACGAACACCTGGAACGGGAAGGCTACGAGCTGGACTTCTCGCAGGAGCGCCGCCATCACGAGATCTACCTGAGCGACGCACGCCGCACTGCACCCGAGAAGCTGCGCACCGTCGTGCGCCATCCCATCCGCCCGCGCTAGTGCCCCGCGCGCTGGCGCCGCACGCGAACGCGCATCCGACTTGCAGGTGCCGCGCGCACGCACCCGGTACAGCGGCGCCGCCTGCGCACCGCCGCTTGTGAGATAATGCAAGCGTCGGAGCAAAGAGGGAGCGGCCGTGCAGAAGAACAGCTCGTCGAGATACGCGTGGATGGCGTTTGCCGCCATTTGCGTCATGTCGATGATGTGGACGGGCATCCAGTACAACTGCATGAACCTCTACGCCGCCCCCGTGATCGACGACCTGGGAATCTCGCGCACGCAGTTCATGACGGTGCTGAGCATCCCCGCCGTGATCAGCGCCGCCATCAGCCTGTTCTTCTTCGGGCCGATAGAGCGGCGACTGGGCATCCGCCGCATGATGCTCGTGGGCGGCACGCTGAACACGCTGGCCTTCGCAAGCTGGATGCTGATGAACTCGCTGCCGATGCTCTACCTGGGCGGCGTGCTCTACGGGCTGGGGTGCGGAATCACCGCGTACACGTGCATCTCCGCCGCGGTGAACACCTGGTTCAAACAGCGCATGGGCACGTTGGTGGGTGTGGCCAACTCGCTGGGAAGCGCCACCGGCATCGTGTTCTCGGTGCTCATCGCCACCCTGATCGCCGCCGTGGGATGGCGCTACTCGTTCGCCGTGAGCACGGTGGCGTCGGTAGTCGCCCTGGTGGCCTGCGTCGCCCTGTACCGCGGCAGCCCCGACGAGCTGGGCGTGCCTGCGATGTACGTGCAAGGCGAAGACGGGCCCAGCGCGGACACGGACGACGGTGCGGCTGCGGCATCCCCGCCCCACCCCGCATGGGATCAGGCGTTTCACCAGGCCGTTCGCCAGCCCCGCCTGTGGTGGATCGCGTTCGGCTACCTGCTGTTGGGCATCACCACCTATGCGGTCATGAGCACGCTGCCCCTGTTCGCGCTGGACCTGGGATACGGGCAGATGCAGGGGCAGGCCGTGAGCATCTCGCTGCTTGCGGCGACGGTTGCGATGGTCCCGCTGGGGATGCTCTGCGACAAAGCCGGCACCAAGTGGGGGCTGGCAGTGGCCGCCCTGCTGGTCGCCGTGGCCGCCCTGCTGTTCCGCCTGCCAACGCTGCCCTGGCCCGCCGTCGCGGTTGGTGCCGTGTGCTCCGGGGCGGCGTACAGCGCCTGCGGAGTCACCGTGGGCGTGGGCGTGAAGGAAGCGCTGGGCGAAGTGGACTTCAGCAAGAAGCTGGGTCTGTGCTCGGGATGCATGTACGTGGGGCTGGCCTTGGCCCCCACCCTCACCAACCTCGCCTACGACACGACGGGAAGCTACGGGCCTGCCCTGGTCGCCTACGTGGTCCTGGCCGCAGCCATGGTGGCCGTGTTCTTCGCCTGCATGCGCGCTCCCCGCGCGTGAGCACCGACAGGCCCTCGCTAACAAACCGCAGACGAACAGAGCCCCTGTTCAAAGGCTGGGGCTAGAAGCCGAAGAAGTCGATGATGCGCGCGATGGCCATGTCCATCTTCTTGGGGTCGTGGAAGATGTGGTCGGCGCCTTCGACCGTCACGAGCGGGATGACGTTGTCGTCGCAGAACGTCACCGACGACGAATAGTCGACGATCTCGTCGGCGGTCCCGTGCACAACCATCAGATCGTCCGCGCAGTCGAAGAACGAGCGTTGCCGCAAATCGGCCGAGCGCAGCCCATCCAGTAGCGCGCTGCTCACCTTCACCTCGCGGTCGAACCCGACGAGAACGGTCTTGCCCGCAGCCAGCTTCGAGCGCTTGTCCTCGTCGATGATGCCCATCAGGGCGTCGTACATGTCGACCGCCGGGCAGCGCAGCGCCACCTTGCGAAACGGGTTTTCATGCTCGGAAAGGTATTTCAGCAGCAGGTAGCCGCCGAAGCTGGTGCCGTAGGCGTAGAGCTCTTCTGCGCCCAGCGCCTCGCGCGCGTAGTTGCACACGATGCCCAGGTACAGGTCGCAGTCTTCGAGCAGCAGGTTCTTGCGGCCGTCGTTGCCATGGCACGGCCAGTCGAAGGTGACAACGGCCGTCCCCTTCCGCTTGGTCACGGCCCGCTGGGCGAACATCTGGATACCGCGCGAGTCCTTGCTGCCGCCGAACCCATGGCAGCACACGATCACGCGCTCGATCGACCGCGCGTCGGTGCAGTACAGCTTGCAGCGCACGCTCGCGCCCGCCTCATTTATGTCGAAGTACTTCTCCACCCTCAACCCGCCTATCCGCTCCTGCCGACGATTAACCCGACAACCCATGATGGCACTTTTGAACAGGGGTCAGGCACCTGTTCAAAAAATGAACGCTATCCTGCGGGCCTGCCCTGCATGCGCTGCGATGGCGCAGGTTCCTTGCTATCATGCACTATTGCAGTGCATGCCAGAGCCCGATCGGGGACCAACAGGAACACCCTCTGCAACCGGGCAGGCGCACCACCCGAAACACAAGCAAAGGAGGCGATCGTGGCAAACGACTCAAGCAGCAGCTCGCGGAAATGGAGGATCACCCTCAACGCTCCCCTGGTGCTCGCATTCGCCGCCCTCTGCCTGGTGGCGACGGCGCTGGGCGCACTCACGAACGACGCGAGCACGCGTCTGCTGTTCAGCACGTACCACAGCTCGCTCGCCGACCCGCTCACCTACGTGCGCGCGTTCACCCATGTGCTCGGCCACAGCGGCTGGGGGCACCTGGTGGGCAACATGGCATACGTGCTGCTGCTCGGGCCCTTGCTCGAGGAGAAGTACGGCTGGCGCACGCTGCTCGAGGTGATGCTCGTGACCGCGCTGGCGTGCTCGCTGGTCAACTACGTGTTCTTCCCGAACCAAGCCCTGCTCGGCGCTAGCGGCATCGTGTTCGCATTCATCCTGCTCGGGTCGGTGACCAGCGCACAGCAGGGCGAGATTCCCCTCACCTTCATCTTGGTGGCGCTCATCTTCCTGGGACAGCAAATATACGAGGGCGTCTTCGTGGCGGACAACGTCAGCCAGCTCTCCCACATCATCGGCGGCCTGGTCGGTGCCGCCGCAGGGTTCTTCCTCGCGCGCCCGGAAGGCGGGAAGGAGTAGCCCGCACGGTGGCAAACCCGTTTCGAACGAAGGCCCGACCCCTGTCCGAAACGGAGTGCTACTATGGTCTGGTACCCAACGAACAGGAGGAACACATGAGCATCTACGATCACACTGCAACGGCACTCGACGGCAGCCAGGTGGCTCTTTCGGACTACGCGGGCAAGGTCCTGCTGGTGGTGAACACGGCTACTGGATGCGGCTTCACGCCCCAGTACGAGCAGCTGGAAGACATGTACGCGAAGTACCGCGACCAGGGCTTCGAGGTCCTGGACTTTCCCTGCAACCAGTTCGCCGACCAGGCACCTGGCACCAACGAGGAGATCCACGAGTTCTGCACGCTGAAGTTCGGGACCGAGTTCCCGCAATTCGCCAAAGTCGACGTCAACGGCGCAGACGCCCATCCCCTGTTCGCGGAGCTGGCAACCGAAAAACCCTTCGAGGGCTTCGGCAAGGGCCTGAAGAACAAGGCGCTTGAGAGCTTCGCCAAGCAGAACAACAAGAAGTTCGGCGAGCAGTGCTACATCGGCTGGAACTTCACGAAGTTCCTGATCGACAAAAACGGCGAGCTCATCGCGCGGTTCGAGCCTACGGACGACATGGCGGACGTGGAGAAAGCCGTGGCGGAGGCGCTTTAGCCCACGACGTCAGCCGATCCGAGAATCCCAAGACGCATCGAACGAGGTTTGCGTATAAGTATCTGGATCGGCTATGAAAGGAAAGGATCGGACAATGGCAGAATCCAAGAAGGTTTTGACTCCCGAAGAGATAATGCAGCAGGCAGAGGAAGAGGGCTACGAGCTCTCCAACGAAGAACTCGAAATGATCGCCGGTGGCGGCGAATGGAAGAACGAGTGCTGCCCCCGCTGCGGCCACACGGGAACCATGTACAACCCAGCCCTCAAGAAGTCCAGATGCGGCAAGTGCGGCCTCACGTGGTAGCCACCGCGAAGATCAGCGAAGAAAATCCCCGTTTCGGGGGTTTTCTTTCGCCCGCGACCTAGCTCACGACATGGACCTGCCCACGACTGCCAGCAGCAGGACGCCCTTAGGCGGCTGCCGCCCTGCGCCGCTTGCGCCACCGGAGCAGGGCCACCACCAATGCAACGGCAAGCGCGAGGCCTACCAGGGGCAGCAGGATCGAGACGACGCTCAGCGCAGCGGACGCCACCAGCTCCCCCGTCGACAGCACGGGGTTTGCAACACCTGCGGTGGTCATCGTCGAGGCGCCGCGCGCGGCAGCCGTGGTGGTGCTCACGGTGAGGGCCGTTCCCCCGCCGGCTATGATGGCAAGCGTCCAGCGCAACGCGGGAGACATGTCACCGCCGAACATGGCGGCGGTCAGCAGCGTGCCCGCAATCGTGGCACAGGGAACCGCGATGGTGTCGAGCAGGTTGTCGAGCGCAGGGATGTAGTAGGCGCCGACCTCGAGCAGGGCCGCCGTGCCGAATGCCAGCGCAGCCGGCCACGTGCCCATCCAGGCCAGGTCGGGGTTCAGCTGCATCACGCCGGCCAGGGAAGCCAGGCTGACGACGAGCGGCGGCACGAACACGCGAAAGCCGCACGACGCCGACAACGCGATGCCCGCCGCAAGGGCCACGACGATCTGGATTGCATCACCGGACAGTTCCACAGGCGCCACTCCTTCCGAAGACGGCGCCATTGTAGCGCGCACCCGGCCGCGACCCGGCCTCGTGTGCGTTTTGCTGCGAAGCCGTTACAGAGCGAGCGCGGCTTTCCAGTCGTCCTCGCGGAAACCCGGGATCACCGCATCGCCCAGCACGAGCAGGGGCCGCTTCACGAGCATGCCGTCGGTGGCCAGCAGCGCGTACATGTCGTCGTCGGACATGGTGGGCAACTTGCCCGACAGCCCCATCTCGCGGTAGAGCATGCCGCTGGTGTTGAAGAAGCGCTTCAGCGGCAGCCCGCTGCGCTTGTGCCAGGTGCGCAGCTCGCGCTCGGTGGGGTTCTTTTCCACGATGTGACGGAACGTGTAGTCCACGCCCTGGGCGTCCAGCCACTTCTGCGCCTTGTTGCTGGTCGAGCACTTCGGGTAACCCACGAAGAGGATCTTGCCTGCCATACCCCGTCCTTTCCTTGTGCCGCGCGAATGAGCACGGCACGCAATTGCGGTTTAGGTATACACTGTACGCATAAAGCATCCCGAGGCAAGGAAGCACCATGGATTTGATCCCCAGCTTTTCGGTCGACCACACGAAAATCGTCCCCGGCATCTACGAGAGCCGCGTGGACACCTTGGGCGACGAGCTCGTCACCACCTTCGACGTGCGCCTGAAGACGCCGAACGCCGAGCCGGCCATCGCACCCGCCGCGATGCACACGATGGAGCACATCGTGGCCACGTACCTGCGCAACCACCCCGACTGGAACGACCAGCTGGTCTACTGGGGGCCGATGGGCTGCCTGACCGGCTTCTACATCATCGTCAAGGGACGCCCCGCCGCCCGCGAGATGTACCCGATCATCCTGGAATCCTTCCAGCACCTGAGCGCGTTCGAAGGCGAGGTGCCCGGCGCCACGCCGATCAGCTGCGGCAACTGCCTGATGCACGACCTGCCGATGGCAAAGTGGGAGGCCGCGCGCTACGTGGAATACCTGACCAGCGCCGACAAGAGCCTGATCTTCGAGTACCCCGCAACGGAGCGTCCCACGCTCGAAGACGGCCAGGAGTTCTTCGACTCGTAAACGACTCGTCTACCCGCGCAAAAGCCACGACCACAGCACAAGGGGGCTTCGCATGAAAAGTTCAGCCGTGAAGTCGTCTGCGTTCTTCTTGGCGCGATCCTGGTTACTGCAGGCATCCCCTTGCCTGCCTTCGCGGCAGGCACCGACGCTTCCTACGTGACCAGCGGGACCTATTCCTACACGTCGAACAAAAACAGCAACATCCAGGACAACGACAGCTTCACCTTCCGCGAAGACTGCTTCATGCGATCGTCGCACCTGGGCTGCTGCCACCTCTACGAGCTGTCCGCCACGGCCGCCCTCGCCTCGGTGAGCAGATACGGCGAAGGCCCAGACCCCTACGAGATCGACCCGTCCAACAACGCGCAGAACATCAAGAAGCTGTTGTCCGACATGGGCTTTTCCGACGTCGAGACCAACAAGTACTACACACTCGAAAAACTCGAGAACTCCGCGGCGGTCTGCGTGGGCCATCGCCAGATCGAGGCCTTCGGCAAGACCTACACCCTGCTTGCCGTCATCCCCCGCAGCGCCGGCTACAAGCGCGAATGGGTTGGCAACTTCACCGTCGACCAGGGCGACATCCACGCAGGGTTCAAGGCCGCCCGGGACGAAGTCCTGCGCTATGTCAAGCAGTACATCGGCGAAAAGGGCATCAGCGGCGACCTGAAGGTCTGGACCGCGGGCCACAGCAGGGCATCGGCCATCGCAAACCTCGTCGCCGGCTTCTTCGCAGGAGGAGGCATCGAGTACTTCGGCGACGGCGTGAGCATCACGCCCGAAGACGTGTATTGCTACACCTTCGCCAACCCGACCGTCATCAAGGACGGCGTTTCGAAGAGCGAGGAGCTCTCCGTCGAAGGCGCGCGGGGCGGTG
>CACXFZ010000081.1 GCA_902767025.1 uncultured Coriobacteriaceae bacterium | reverse complement strand
TTTCACTCGATGACCAGCTATGCCCTTATGTTACTTCTTGGGCACACGTGTATGAGGGACATGGATGGTACTTAAGAACACACAGAACTGTCCCCTGTGTTCCTGTGCTCGGGCAACGTCTGTCGCGCTGATGCTAGAATGAAGGAAATTCCACCGCGGAGGACGTGCATGCCCAGAAGGAATCGCAAGATGTCAGGAGAGGTCGAAAAGCGTGCGAAAGGCCATGGGCATTTCGCACGAGTGAGCCCCACTCCCGACGGCGAACCCAAGAGCTGCCCCTGGTCTCCCTGGGGAAAAGCCAAAGGATACGAGACATGAGCGGCAGCGGAGAAGCCGTGCGCCCCGCACAGGCAACCCAGGAGCTCGAAGCCCTGCGCGAGGAACGCGAAACCTCCGCCTCCTACCGCATTGGCGAGGCCCTGCCAACGAGCTCGCGCCTTGCCGAGGACCCCGGCCACACCGAAAGGCCACAGACGGCTTCGCTTTCGCAAACGAAATCCTTTATGAGAGCACTGCCCAAGCTGGCCATTGCCGGCCTGCTTGTGGGAATGGTCTTCTCGTTCTTGCTCGACTACGGCGCACGCGTGGACTCGAGCCTCGAGTTCGATCTGGTTCTCGACATCTCGAAGACGCACATCGTGCTCCAAGGGCTCGTGCTTGGGGCGCTGTGCCTTGCTGCCTTCGTGGCCATCTATCTTGCAGGAAACACCCTGGCGACGCGCCGACAATCCCCAGGCAGCCCTGCATCGCGCGGCGCCCATGCGGCACCCGCGGCGCGGCAGGACCAGGACACGGGGCGGCGCAACCCAGCCGATGCTGCAAGCCGCACGCGGTTGGCACGCCGACTGATGCTGGCGGTCGCTGCCGTTTGGGTGTTCTGGTTTGCCGTGCTGTTCCCTGGAGTGTTCGCCTACGATGGCGGCGCCTGGTACGAGATGTGGGACGCCCCAACGCGCGCCCTGACCACGCAATGGTCGCTGTTCTACAGCTTTGCCTATCACGGCTTCCTGTCCGTTTCGCACAACATGTTTGGCAGTTACGTACCCGGCTTCTCGGCTTTCATGGCCCTGCAGGCTGCACTGGTGCTGCTAGCCGCCTACCTCGTGCTCTCCTACATAGCCCAACGCACGCAGGGCCCTGTGGCGCCCTGCCTCACGGCGATATTTTTCGCTTTCGTGCCGCCGATACCGATCCTGGCGTTCTCGTCCGCGACCGACACGCCGTTCATGGCGCTTGTCGCCATCGCCTTCGTGAGCCTGCTGCGCTCCATCGACGACCCGGAAACCTACTGGGCCCGGCCGCACAACTGGCTAGTGCTGTGCGCATCGATCCTCGCCATGTGCATGGTGCGCAACAATGGACTGTTCGCGATGGTGCTGTTCCTGCCGTTTGGCCTGTTGCTGTATACGCGGGGCTACCGCAAGCAGCTGGCGGCTGCCTGCATCGTGCCGCTGGTGGTGTTCTTTGCGGTGCAGAACGCGTTTGCCTATGCCACGGGAGCGGAGCGTCCCAGCCTTCTGAAAGAAGCAGGCAACGTGCCCATGTTTCAGCTCGAGCGCGTCTACCTGCTGCACAAAGACGAGCTGGGAGACCAGGAGAAGGCGATGATCGAACGCTGCTTTGGGGCCGACGTGCTGGAGCGCGAGCGTATTTATCCCAGCATCTCCGATGGACTCAAGCTCGCCCTGGACATCGACTATGCCCAATCGAATCTGCCCTCGCTCGCCAGGCTGTACATATCGATAGGCATGCGCTACCCGCACGACTACTTGGATGCTTTCATGCTGGGCAGCGCCGGGCTCTGGTACCCATTCAAGCACTACCCCGACCCGCGGATGTTCCACGCATGGCTTGCGCCCGAGTGCGAAACGGCCGGCTACCTGCTCGAACCGGGCGACGCCATACCCGACATGAGCCTTGTGCCTGCCGTGGACGACCAGCTGAGCTACTACTACCTGCGCGAAAGCGAGCATTTCTCGGAGCACCCCGTGCTGGCGCTTTTCAGCAAGTCGGGTCCGTACTTCTTCCTGCTTATCTTCGTCACGGCCTATTGCATTGCCGTCAATCGGCGGCCCTATACGGCAGCCCTTGCCCTGTTCTGGGCGCTGTTGGCAACCGTTGCTCTCGGCCCAGTGGTGCTGTTCCGCTACATCGCGCCTGTGGTATTTTGCGCACCGTTGCTGCTGACGCTGTTCCAGCGCGACCGAAGGCGTTAGGCGTCGGGAGCACAGAGCAGAACACAGGGGACAGTTCTGTGTGTTCATCGCAGAGCACACAGAACTGTCCCCTGTGTTCCTGCCTTCCCCTGTGTTCCTGCTGGCTACTTGCGTATCGCGCTTGGGGTGAATTTCCTCACAACCCCGACGGAAACGCCGGTCAGCCTACTGGCCTGGCGCACGGAGACGCCCGCGGCCAAGATTTCTCCCAGCAGCCTGTCGCGCTCTTCGGCAGGCAAATCCTGGAAGGCCGATGCCGAACGGCAGCCGCTCAGTCGCCCGATGACGTCTGAGGCATCGTCGTCGGTAAGTCGGCGGCAGGCACCCTCCTCGACGTCAAGGAACTCGTCGGCCGCAGCGTGCGCAGAAAACTCGTCAAGCTCCCTTGCCGGCATCATCGAGAGCACGAAGGCCGTATCGGTAACGCCGTTGCGGCCCATGTAGTCGTTGTAGCTGCTCAGCTCGTAATCCCCAGGCGTCGCGCAAAGGCCCGCCTTCACCGGGTTGCGATGGATGTATCGCAGCACGGCCAACAGGTGCTCGTCCCCCTCTATCGGCTCGCTCTTGAAACGTTCCTGGAAGAGATGGCCGACGCGTCTGTACTTCGCGTTGTACCAATAGACGTACTTCGCCGCAATCCTGCGGAAGATGGTGGCCAGAGGCTCGTCGCCGACGCGCAAAAGGATGTGGACGTGGTTCCCCATGAGGCAGTAGCCAAGCAACTCGTAGCCGCAGACCGCCTTGTATTCATCGAGCACCTCGAGAAACCGTTCGTTGTCTCGCTCGTCCTCGAACATCCTCTGCCTGTTGATCCCGCGCAGCATCACATGGTAAACGCCGCTTTCCGACATGCGCCGAGCCGTTCTCGCCATCGGGCTCCTCCTTCCAACAGGGTGTCAGGCGGGGAACAGGCCTAACAAAGAGCCGTCCCCGTGTTCTGCCCTTATGTTACTGCTCGGGCTCGCGTGCGTGAGGGGCATGGATGGTACTTAAGAGCACAGAGAACTGTCCCCTGTGTTCCTACGGTATGGTCACTTTCACCACGGTGCCGCCGCCCTCGCGGGGCGTGATGTCCATCCGGCCACCGCACATCATGTCCAGACGCTCGCGCATGTTCGCCAGCGTGGTGCTCGGGTCGTCGGCGATGGCGGGGTCGAAGCCCGGGCCGTCGTCCTCCACGACCACCTCGCCGCCAAGGGCCGTCTCCGCGGTTCGCACCCATATGTGCAGCGGGGCGGAATCCGGGTCCATGCCGTGCTTGACGGCGTTCTCCACAATGGGCTGCAGCGTCAGCGGAGGCACGCGGAAGCGGACGTGCGGCGTGTCGTAGCAGACCAGGAGGTCGTCCTCGAACTGGGCTTGCTCCACATCCAGATACGCACGGGCGTGCTCCAGCTCTTCGGCGAAGGGAATGGCGTCCTCCCTGGCTATGGCGGCGAAGTTCTTGCGCAGGTAAGAGGTGAAGTCCATCGTCACCTGCTTGGCCAACTCCGGATCCTGATCGCACAGGTGGTAGATGCTCGTCATGGTGTTGTAGATGAAATGGGGCCGCATCTGCAACACCGCAATGCTGGCGCGCTGGCGTTCGATCTCGCGTTGCTGGCGCAGGCTCTGCTCGATCGAGTCGGATTCGATGATGCGGTATGCCGCATACACCGAAAGGGTCAGGCTGACGTCGATGAGCGCGAAGACGGGAGCGACGAACATGTGGATGGACAAGGCAACCGTAACGGGAACTATGAAAATCAGGAACGCGCGGTAGAGCCGCCGGGACAGCTTGTCCCGCCTGCGGATCACGCCGATCAAGATGAGGATCTGCATCACGAGCAGGGGCGCGACGAGCAGGTTGTACGCAGGGCCGTAGCGCGGCTGGCCGTCCGGCTCGAAATACCAGAAGGCGGTCGTGAACTGGGCAACGGACAGCAGGATGAGGAACACGACCAACAACGCGAACACGACGCGAACCAGGGCACTGCCCTGCCAGCTCTCCCCGCAGCAATGCAGCAGGTAAACCGCGAGCATGGGAAACGCAACCGCGCTGCACAACGACTGGACGAAGTAGGCTATCGTCCGCAAGATCTCCCATTCCGGGCGCGCGTAGGCGACCAGCTCAAGGAAGAAGGCCGCGGAACAGAGCGCAAGGGCGGAAAAGAAGATGACGAAGAACCTCTTTTCCCAGCGGTTCAAACTGGGTGCAACCACGGCGGACTCGAGCCCGACCAGCGACATCATCAGCATCGAGCCGCATGCGAAGGAGTAGAGGAAGTCCTCCCAGCCGATCATCCGTCAACGCCGCCTATCGAGAACGGGTGCCGCAGGCGCTCGAGCTGCTCGCGAACTCCCTCCTGCGTGATCGGCTTGACCATGAACCCGCTGGCCCCGGTGCTCCACGCATCGAGGGAGTGCTCGGCGTAGGCCGTGAGGAACACCACGTTCGTGCGGGGGTTGATGTCGAGCAACGTGCGACACAGGTCCAGCCCGCTCACATTCCCCAGCTCGATATCGAGAAACGCCAGGGCAACACGGTTGCCCTTCGCATACTCGATGGCCTCTGCCGGCCGCGTGAAACCCACGACCGCGGCATGCGGCATGACCTCTTCCAAAACGGGCAGCCCGCCGGTCAAGACGACCTTCCTGTCGTCGACCATGATGACGTTGGGAACCTCGTCGCCCTCCGCAGCGATGGAAAGCAGCTCGCCGACGTCCATGCCAAGGCATTCGGCAAGGCGGGACATCATCACGGCATCGGGAAGGCGGCTGCCGTTCTCCCACCGGGCCACAGTCGAGCGGGTAACGTACATCCGCTTCGCGAGCTCCCGCTGCGAGAGTTCCTTTTCGGTCCTCAGCTTCCTTAAGGTGTCTGCAAACAGGGGATTCATACCGATCATTCTCCTTTGCCATGTTTTTAGCCCCAAACGGCAAATATGGCAAGGTTCGCCCTGTCGAAAACCCCGGGGGTTCCAGAAGGTCACCCCTTTTCGTTCGATAGCTGTTCGCTCTCTTTTGTATCATGGCATTGCTGGCCTCTGGCGTGCCAAAACGCACGCTATGCACAGAGCAAGGACAGCGGCGGCATTGCGAGCGTATATGATTGAGACGGAGCGATTTCTGCCGACACCTGTTCGACGGGACTCGCCACCTGGTGCATGAACCGCCATCTGAAACCACGAGGTTGCCATGCTCGATAAACTAAAGAACTGTCGCATATTGCTGGGGTTTGCCTTCACCATCGCAGCAGCCTTGATTTCTTTCGTGCTGAGCTGGGTTTTTTTCCTCGACGCAGAAACCCTCTCCAAGATGGGCGAATTCCTGTACGACTGCGGAATCGATGTCTTGGGGGCGTTTGTTTGTGCAGCCTTGTACTTTGGCAGCATGCAGCAGGAAGGCGAAGAGGCAGCGGCTTTCAGGGCCCTGATTGCCTTGGTGAGCGCTGGCTTCGTGGTAAACGCGGTGATGTTCTTCTCGGCGCTGGTGCTGGAACAGAGAACGCTGAGCTTCGCGTTCGTGACGTGCAGCAAACTGCTCGACCTCATAATGATCTACCTCTTCTACCGCTATGTAAGGATCTCGCTCGATTTCAAAGGCAAACTCGCCAACTGGGCAGACAAGGTCATCCCTGTTCTGATGGTGCTGGAAATGCTGGTTGTTCTGTCCAATGCTTTTTATCCGGTCACGTTTTGGCTCGACGAAAACCTCATGTACCACTCCTCGGATTTCTCCCTGGCAGAAGACGTGTACCTTGTCGTGGCATCCACTCTCTCAGCCATCTTGATCATCCGAAGCGAAAGCCCCCGCAACCAGAAAGCCGCTGCCCTTACATTCATCTTCATGCCACTCACCACCTATTTCATAACCTATGGAGAGTTCGGCAACGCGTCGAATTATGGGATGATCTTGATGTCGCTGGTTGTTATGTACTGCGTCATCTTCAACTACTACAGTTCGAAGTTGGTATCCACGCAATCCGAGCTGAATACCGCAACGGAGATCCAGGTGGGCATGCTGCCTTCGACTGCTCCCACGGGGGAAGGTTTCGATTTGTGCGCGAGCATGAACACCGCGAAAGAAGTGGGCGGTGACTTCTACGACTACTTCATGATCGACCAAGACCATCTGTGCATCGTCATCGCGGATGTCAGCGGCAAAGGCATACCTGCGGCGCTCTTCATGATGAGGGCCACGACTGTCATCAAGGACCACGCGCTTACCCAGAGCAGCACGTCGGAGATCTTCACCGCCGCCAATGCTCGCCTGAGCGAAAACAACGACGAGGGAATGTTCGCAACTGCGTGGATCGGCATCCTGGACATCCGGACGATGACGATGCAGTACACCAACGCCGGGCACAACTACCCGTTCTTGCAGCGCAAGGGCCAGCCCTGCGAACCGATGGAGAAAGTCCACGGGCTGTTTCTCGCCGGATTGGAATTCACGCAATACCGACAGGACGAGATCAAGCTTGAACCAGGGGATCGCCTGCTGCTGTACACCGACGGCGTCACCGAAGCCCACGATGTTACGAACAATCTTTACGGCGAAGAAAGATTGGCAAAAGTATTGGAGGACACCAAGGACGCCCCCGGAGAACAGGTGCTCGAGAGCGTTCTCGAAGATATCCGCAACTTTTCCCGGGGCGCCCCCCAGTTTGACGACATCACCATGTCTGTTTTGACCATCAACGAATAGGAGGAAAGACGCATGCAGCTGACTACGGAAAAGAACGGAACTGAGCTGACCGTACACGTAAGCGGAGAGGTCAACACGCAAACCGCCCCCGAGCTGGCCAATCTTCTAAACGAAGAATTGCCCGGCGTACAAGCGCTGATGTTAGACTTCGCTGAATGCGACTACGTATCTTCCGCTGGCCTGCGCGTGCTTCTTAACACCTACAAGCAGATGAGCGCGTCGGGCGGCTTCATGAACCTAGACAACGTTGGCGAAAGCCTCCTGGACGTACTCCAGAACACCGGCTTGGATGTTGTGTTTGGCGTACAGTAAACGCGCAACCGTTCCTAAAGGAGCAGATGCTTTATGTCCGAGGAACAGGTATTGAGGATCCCCGCAGAGCTGGAGCGCATGGATGAGGTGTTGGACTTTGTCGGCTCCCTGGTAGACGCGTACGGCGTTACACCCCAAACACGCACGCAGCTTCGGATGGCCATGGAAGAACTGTACGTGAACGTTGCCCACTACGCCTACCCTGCGGGTGACGGATGGGCGGAAATTCGGGGCAGTGTTGACGATGGCGTGGCGACATTCAAGCTCATCGACGCCGGCACGCCCTTTGACCCCCTGGCAAAGCCAGATCCCGACGTTACGCTTTCCGGAGAAGAGCGGGAAATCGGCGGCCTGGGCATCTACATGGTGAAGAGCATGGTGGACGAGGTGGAATACGCCTACGAAGACGGATGCAACCAGTTGACGATACGCAAGCAACTGTAATGATGCAGGAGGTCGGTTCCGCCCTGGGGTACAGGCGGTTCCTGATCGCGGCGTCGTCCGTCTCCTCGGGCAAAGGTCATTCCAGCCCGACCGCCCGCGCCCGCTTCTCGACTTCCTGCACCGTCGAGTGCGCGCATCCGCACGAGTGGGCGGTGTTGGCCTGGCTCACCCCCATCGCGCGCAACCGCAGAATCTCTCGATACTTGACCATTTTCTTCCTTTATCTTGATGGCCATGGGACGCCCTTCGCGTCCCGCAGCCGGTTTTAGAAAGGAAAAGCCCGGCGATCACCGGACTGGCAAGTCGTGTCGGTGCGCACCGACACGTTATGGAACCTCACACCGATGCTGCGGAAGCCGCGGTGGCGTGTCGGCGGATGCATGTGGAGAAGCGGGTGGCTGCCTGCCTCTCTCGCTTCTCGCAGAGATCCGGGTCGAGGACCCTGCAGCAAAGCGCCCTGCCGGGCTTGGCCTGGCAGGGCGC
>CACXFZ010000080.1 GCA_902767025.1 uncultured Coriobacteriaceae bacterium | reverse complement strand
GCCCATTCAGCTTGCAAACTGAACGCAACTGTTGCGTCTAGTGCGAAAGTTTGCGGTTCGTGTTGCGATAGAGATGGAAAGTTAGGGCCACCTCTTGACATCCATGCATGCTCCACAGGACCGCTTGGGGGCTGTAAATGGCACACGAAACATGCTAAAATGACCCGGAACATGGCCCCGAGACTACCCAGGAGAACGAGATGGACCTTGAGAAACAGGTAAAGATCGTCGATTCCATTCACGAAACCCTTGACGATTTCGTCGGACAGCGTCTGAGCGTCCGAGCAAACATGGGCCGTTCGAAGATCGTCGAGTCCGAGGGCGTGCTCGTGCAGGTGCATCCGCAGCTGTTCATCATGGAAGTTGACCGCAAGCGCGGCCGCACCGCGCGCCAGTCCTACCAGTACGTCGACGTGCTCACCGGCACCGTCGAGCTTTCCCAGAACGGCGAAGCGCTGTTCGCTCCCTTCGTGGTGGAAGAGGAAGAGGAGGACTACGAGTTGGTCATCGACCCGAATGCCCCCGATCCCTTCGAGGACGACGAATAACATCGGCACATCGCCAGCAAGCGCCCGCTCGTCCGAGTGGGCGCTTTTTACATGGGCGGGCCCACGGGGGCGAAAACAATCATTGGTACAATAGCCCGAAGCAATTCGACAGCAGACAGGCAGGGGGAATCCGACCATGGCAGATCTGTCCTACAACAAGATCGACGAGCAGCGCGTGCAGGCGGCCATTCGCGAGTTTCTGATCGGTGTGGGCGAGGATCCCGACCGCGAAGGGCTGCAGGAAACGCCGGCACGCGTGGCCCGTGCCTGCTCCGAGATCCTGGGCGGCACCCAGGAAGACCCGTGCCAGCACCTGATGAAGCAGTTCCACGAAGAAGGCCATGAGGAAATGGTCATCGTGAAGGACATCCCGTTCGCGAGCATGTGCGAGCACCATCTGCTTCCCTTCGAGGGGAAGGCCCACGTGGCCTACATCCCCCGCGACGGCCGCATCACCGGCCTGTCGAAGATCGCGCGCTGCGTGGAGGGCTTCGCGCATCGCCTGCAGCTGCAGGAGCGCATGACGTCGCAGGTGGCCGACGCGATGATGAGCGCGCTCGACCCGCTGGGCGTGTGCGTGGTCATCGAGGCCGAGCACATGTGCATGACGATGCGCGGCGTGAAGAAGCCCGGCTCGAAGACGGTGACAAGCGCGGTGCGCGGCGTGTTCAGAAGCGACCAGCGCACGCGCGACGAGGCTCTGGACCTGTTCGGCATCTAACCTAGGGGAGGACGCCATGCGGATTCTGATGATCAACCACTTCCCCCTGGAGGGAAGCGGGAGCGGAACCTATACCAAGAACCTGGCCATGCAGCTGGTGAGCATGGGGCACGAAGTGTGCGTCATCATGCCCGAGAACACGGTGGACTTCCCGCGCTACGACGGCGTCAGGTTCCATCCGGTCTACTTCACCGGCGAGGGGAGCGCGCCTGCGGATGCGCTGCCGTTCAACTTCCCGTGCTTCACCACGCACCCGCGCTCGCTGGTCGCGTTCGGCGATTTGGACGAAGTGCAGCTGAACAGCTACATCCAGGCGTTTCGCGCGGCCATCGAAGACGAGATCGTCCAGTTCAAGCCCGACGTGGTGCACGGCCAGCACGTGTGGATCCTGTCTTCGCTTGCCGTGGGCTGCGGCGTGCCGCTGGTGCTCACGGCGCACGGCACCGACCTGATGGGCGTGCGTTCGTGGCCCAACCTGCGCCCCTTCGCCGAGCGGGCGATCGATGCGTGCTCCTGCGTGATCTGCGTGTCTAAGGACAACGAACAGCTGGTGCGCGAGATCTTCCCCGAGGCCGCGCACAAGCTCGTGCTGATGAGCAACGGCTACAACCCGGCCATCTTCAAGCCGCTGGGACTTGATGCGTCGGAGGTGCTTGCCCCGTACGGTGTAGACGTGGAAGGCAGGCGCATCGTGCTCTTCGCCGGCAAGCTCACGAACTTCAAGGGCGTGGACGTGCTGCTGAACGCCGCGGCCCGCTACGAGCTGCAGGCGCCCGACGTGGTGACCGTGCTTGCCGGAGACGGCGAGCTGCGCGAAGAACTGGAAGCGCAGGCGCATTCGCTGGGGTTGCAGCGGGTGCATTTCCTGGGCAACGTGGCGCAAGACGAGCTCTGCCGCCTGTACAACATCGCCGATGTGGACCTGGTGCCGTCGCGGCGCGAGGCCTTCGGGCTCGTGGCCGTGGAGGCCATGGCATGCGGCACGCCCGTGGTCGCGACGAACGAGGGCGGCCTGCCGGACTTCGTGAACGACCAGGTGGGCGCCCTGGTGCCGGTAAACGACGCGCAGGCCCTGGCCGATGCGATCCTGGACACCCTCGAGCGTGCCAGCGCGGATTGGCGGGCCGACATCGCCTCCTTTGCGCGCGCCTACTCGCAAGAAGCGGTCATCTCGGAATTGGTGCCGCTCTATCAGCAGGCCATCGAGCAATTCCGCTAGGCCGGCAACAGAGCACAAGGATGGTTCCATGAACATCTTGCACGTGAGCGCCCAGAAGCCCGACAGCACCGGCAGCGGCGTGTACTTGTCGCACGTGGTGGAGGGGTTCGCGCGCCTGGGCGCCAACCAGGCGGTCATCGCCGGCATCGCCGTCGACGACGACCCGTCCTTTCCCGCCGGCGTGCATTTCCGGCCGGTGCGCTTCTGCACCGACGAGCTTCCCTTCCCGGTAGTGGGGATGTCGGATGTCATGCCGTATCCGGCCACGCGCTACCGCGACCTGACGCCGGCGATGACCGCGCAGTTCAAGCGCGCCTTTTCCGACGCAGTCGACGACGTGCTCGACCGCTTCGTTCCCGACGTCGTGGTGTGCCATCACCTGTACCTGGCGGCGGCCGTGGTGGTCGAGCGGATCCGCGCGCGTGCGCAAAGCGAGCCCGCGCTTGCCCCGTGCAAGATCGTGGCGATCTCGCACAGCACCGACATCCGCCAGATGCAGCGCATCCCGCTCGAGCGTGCGTTCGTGTGCGAGGCGATGGGCAAACTCGATGCCGCGCTGGCGCTGCACGAGCCCCAGGCGCGCGAGATCGAAGAGGTCTACGGCTTGCCCGCCGCGAAGATCCACGTGATCGGCACCGGGTACAACGACGAGGTTTTCCATCCTGTAGAGGGCAAGCGCGTCGAGGGCGCGCGCACGATGGTCTACGTGGGCAAGATCTGGCGTCGCAAGGGCGTGGAGAGCCTGGTGCGCGCCATCGCATCGCTGCCGCCCGAGCAGGCTCCGGTGCGCACGGTGCTCATCGGCGGCTACAACGACCCCGTCGAATTCGAGAAGGTGACCGGGCTCATGCGCTCGTGCCCCTACCACATCGAGCTGGCAGGCGTGGTGGGAAACGACGAGCTGATCGACGCCTACCAGCGCGCCAACGTGTTCGTGCTCCCGTCGTTTTACGAGGGCCTGCCGCTGGTGCTGCTCGAGGCCATCGCCTGCGGGTGCAACGCGGTGGTCACCGACCTGCCGGGGATCCGCGCCTGGCTGGTCGGCCAGCTGCCCGACGCCCCCATCCGCTTCGTCGCGCCTCCGGCGATGGACGGGGAAGGCGAGCCGCACGAAGACGCCCTGCCGGGCTTCGAGGCGGAACTGGCGCAGGCGATTGCGGATGCCCTCGACGACCCGTCGCCGGCATGCGACACGACGGTCTTGTCCTGGCGCAGCGTGTGCCAGCGCATCCTGGACGCTGTGGAGCGCGTCTAGCTTGCCGAAGCGAAGGGTGGCAATCGGCCGAGCAGGCTAGGGGAAGGGACTTTCGCCTAGTACTTCGCCAGGTTCTTGTACCAGGAGTCGGTGTAGCTCTTGATCAGCTCCACGTTCTCGCCGGCAACTCCCGGGGGCAGTCCGCCCGAGCCTCCGCTGGGGGTGTACCAGCTCGAGCAGTTGTTGGTGAAGTACGATGCGAGCCCGCTGTTCTTGAACGAGTATCCGCTCCAGGCGGCGATGATCTCGTTGTAGGCGATGTTGCGCTCGGCATCGTTGAGCGCCATGATCTCGTCGACCGTGACGGCGCGGCTGTTCGAATCGGGGATGACGCGCTGGGACGTGCCCTGGCGGCGGATGGTGTCCGTGCGCGTGTCGCCGTTGATGCCCGTGAGCGTGATGGTCACGGTGTCCACCTGCGGGGTGGCGGGAGTGGCCGTGGCCGAGGGCTGCGCCGTTGCAGCCGGTGCCTCAGTCGTGGCCTTCTCCGTATCCGAGCTCGACGTCTGCGCGCTCGACGATGCGGCTGCACTGCTGCTGTCGGCTTCGGATGGCGCCCAGGGATGCAAAACGGCCAGGGCGATGCCGATGGCCGCGCCCAGCACGCACACCGACGAGATGATGGCGGCCTTGCCGCCCGTGCTCAGGCCCTTCTGCTCTGCCGGGGCGGCAACCGTGCCCGTCTGGGGAACGGCCACCACCAGCGACGGGATGGTCTGCACGACTTGCTGGGGCGTGGCAGGAGGCGTCTGCTGGCCGTTCACGTGCATCGTGTCGGTGTGCAGGCCCGCCTGGAAGGGGATGGAATTCACTTGGAACGGCTCGACGGTGGTGGGGCCGGTGGCCGAGGGGTCCTTCATGTCCCCGAAGTCGAGGTCGTCTTCGACCAGGCGCGTGACGTCGGCGCCCTCTTCCTGGGTTGCGGCTTCATCGAGCTTTGCGCCACAGTTGGTGCAGAACGAGGAAGCTTCCTCGATTGACGCTCCGCATTGAGGACAGAACATCATGCGTATCACCCACCTACGTTGTCCCAGGCCGCCCGGCGGCCGTCGCATGTCCCACGAATAAGGGCATTATACGCCCTCGGCGGTTGTTTCGGTAGCGTCGAAGACCGTGCACGGCCGTGTTTTGCCCGCCTTGGCGAACGCAGGGCGGCTGCGCATCTGGGCATCTTCCATGCCACCTGCTATGATGCGCTCATGCGTGTTTTCGACGTGGGAGAAGGGGGTGATGCGCGTGGCACAGCCTGCGAACATGCTCTTTGCCGGACGCTACAGCGTGCTGGGCAAAGTCGGCGTGGGCGGCATGGCCGAAGTGTACAAGGCCCAGGACATGAACCTGGGGCGCTTCGTGGCCATCAAGGTCATGTTGCCGCAGTACGCCGCCAACTCGCAGTTCGTCATGCGCTTCCGCAACGAGGCCCGCTCGGCGGCGGCCCTGAACAGCCCCCACATCGTCAGCGTCTACGATTCGGGGCAGAACGGCAACCAGTGCTACATCGTCATGGAGTTCGTCGAGGGCATCAACCTGCGCGAATCGCTGCGCAAGCATGGCACCTTCCAGCCTGCGCGCGCGGCCACCATCGCCTCCCAGGTGTGCCTGGCGTTGGCCGAGGCGCATGGGCACAACGTCGTGCACAGCGACATCAAGTCGTCCAACATCATGATGATGCGCTCGGGTGACGCGAAGGTGATGGACTTCGGCATCGCGCAGGCGCGCCGCAGCATCATCCCCGACAACAGCCCCGTCATCGGCACCGTGCAGTACATGAGCCCCGAGCAGCTGGCGGGCGGCACGCTCACGCCGGCAAGCGACATCTACTCGCTGGGCATCACTCTCTACGAGATGTGCACGGGCAAGCTTCCCTTCGACGCGGCGTCGCTGCTGCAAAACCCCAAACAGGCAGCCTCGCGCAGCGCCATGCCGCCGACGAAGCTCAACCCGGCCATTCCCGTGCCGCTCGAGCAGATCATCATGCGCTGCATGCAGGACAATCCCCAGCAGCGCTACCTGTCGGCCATCAAGATGAAGCGCGACCTGGACAGCTACCTGTCCACGGTGGACAAAGCGGAGCTGGAGGCCGTGAGCACGGGCGTGGGACCCGAGTTCTGGGCGCTGGTGTTCGCGCGCGAAGGGCAGCAGAAGGGCAACGCCGTGCGCGTGACCGGGCCGGCCACCATCGGGCGCAGCCCGCAGGCCGACATCCAGATCCCGGTGAACTCCATTTCCAAGATGCACGCGCGCGTGACCCCGCAGGGGACCTTCCTGCTGGTCGAGGACCTGGGTTCGTCGAACGGCACGCTGCTCAACGGCATGCCCATCCACGAGCGCGCCCTGTGCCGCCAGGGCGACATCCTGACCATCGGCGACACGCGCCTGATCGTGGCCTGCAGCAAGTAGCGCTTGCCGCTGGGTAGGGCGGGCCGTGGCGCCTGCCGTGTCCCAGGATGCAGCTAGCGGGCGATCGTGCGGCGCAGGGTGGCCGCGCACAGGCCCACGCACACGATGCAGAACACCACCAGCACACCCCAGTCCGCCAGCAGGTGGGGCAGCAGATGGTCGTAGGCGTGGTCGACTTCGTGCGGGTACATGTCCTGGTCGATCGCGCGCACCTGCTCGGGCACGTCGACGTCGAAGTTCTCGACCGTGCGCTCTTCGGCCTCGATCGTGATCTGCTGGCCCATGTACTCGGTGGTGGTCTCGGGCACGGGCACCACGGCGGAGTCGACGTGCTGCGTGCTGGCGGGCACCGTCACTTCCTCGCCGTAGATGGAAAGCGGCAGCGCGTTCAAATCGGCTGTCGCGCCGAACGCCTCCATGCCCCAGCGGCAGTTCACGAACACCGAAATGGTCTCCGCCACGCCTTCCAGCTTGAAGATGAGCCCCGAGAACAGCACCTGCGGCATGATCAGGATGGGGGCCATCGCGATGGCGCGGTCGGGGTTGCTGAACAGCGCCGACACCCACAGGCCCAAGCACATCGCGGACAGCGTGAGCAACAGCATCGTCACGAACAGCTCGAAGGCCGGATGGAAGAACAGCGGCTCGGTGTCGGGGTAGCCCTCCATCGCGCAGAACACGCCGGTGAGCATCAGGGATTGCACGACGCAGAGAAGTCCCAGCACGATCACTTTCGAGAGCACGTAGGCCGATATCTTCAGGCCGCCGGCGTACTCGCGCTTGGTGATCACGTGCTCCTTGCAGATTTCCTGGATGGAGTTCAGCACGCCCACCCAGAACGCGGCGCACGACAGCGCGAACAGGCACGATTGGGTGGGCTCGCACACCTTGAAGCAGTCGGCGCCCGCCACCAGGCATATGAGCGCGGCCAGCGCCGGCGCCTGCAGCAGCAACAGCAGCAGTCGCTGCTTGTCGTTGATCACCAGCTTCAGGTAACGGCGCGACAGCGTGGAAAGCTGGCTTGCGAACGACGGGCTCTTCTTAGGCGCGATGGTTTCCGTGCTCGAGCCGGCATGCCCGGCGTCGTCGACGGTGCGGCTGGCGGCGAAGCGCGCGGCCCAGGCGTCGGGTTCCTGGGAGATCATGTCGTAGATGGGCACGAAGTCGTCCACGCCGAAGAAGGCGAGCGCTCCCTCGGGCGGGCCGGCGTAGCACAGCTTGCCGCCGGGGGCCAGGAACACGACCTGGCTGCACAGGTGCAGGTTCAAGGTGGTGTGGGTGACCAGGATGATGGTGCGCCCGTCGCGCGCCATGGCGGCCAGCTTGCGCATCAGGTCCTGCTCGATGCCGGGGTCCAGGCCCGACGTTGGCTCGTCCAAGAAGAGCAGGCGCGGGTCGGCGAGCAGCTCCACGGCGATGGAGGCGCGCTTCTTCTGGCCGCCCGAGAGCTGGCCGATGAAGGTGTCCTTCTCGTGCGACAGCTCCAGCAAGTCGATGACTTCCAGGGCGCGCTGCTTGCGCTCCTCCTTCGTCGAGTCGGGCGGCATCCGCAGTTCCGCGGCGTAGCCCAGCATGTCCAGCAAGGTCAGGTTGTCGTAGACGATGTCCTGCTGCGGCACGTAGCCGATGGCGTTTTTCAGGTAGCTGTAGTTGGGGTAGAGGTCGATGCCGTCGATGTAGACCGAGCCTTGCGCCGCCGGGTCGCTGCCGTTCAGGCAGTTCAGCAGCGTCGACTTGCCCGAGCCCGACCCACCGATGATGGCCACGAAGTCGCCGCGCTTGATGTGCAGCGAGATGTGGTCGTTGGTCACGCGCTTGCCGCGGCGCGTCTTGCGGATCTGCACCAGGTCGTCGGCCACCACGTCCACGCCGCGGCTGGCCTCGCTGTAGAGCAGCGAAGCGCCGGTGAACACGATCGTGCTCAAGGCCAGCGAGACGATGTCGCCGGGCATCAGCTGGCGCGGACTGGTCACTGGCGTGCCCATGACGTAGGTGCCGTTGTAGCTGTTCAGGTCCTGGACGAAGAAGCGCCCCTGCGCATCGCCGACGATGGCGGCGTGGTGCCCCGACACCATGGGCGAGGACAGGCGGAGGGTGTTGTCCTGGGCGCGGCCGATGCTCACGGTGCCCCCGCGCTGCAGCGCCACGTTGCTCCAGCGCATGTCGCTGTAGCCCAGGGCCATGATGGTGCAGTCGTCGGGGGAGTCCAGGCGCCCGATCGAGCAGATGTCGCCTGGGGACAGGGGAGAGTAGCGGCAGCGGATGCCGTTGACCTTGACGCCGTTGGTGGAGTTGTTGTCGAACACGTGCCATACGCCGTTGACGCGGCGCAGGAAGCCATGGTGGCGCGATACGACCTTGCCGGCCGAGGGCACGACGATGTCGTTGTCTTCCGCGCGCCCGAAGCTCAGCTCGTCTTTGCGGAACTGGCCGAGGTTGATCTCGAGCTCCTTTTTCGAGCCGTCGAACACCGTCAGCAGCATGTTGGGCGAAGGTGCTTGGGCGAAGGGCTGGCTTCCCACAAGCATCGTGGAGTCTGGGGTGGCGTAATCTGTCATCGCAACGACCTTTCGATACAACGTGAGCAATATACCATGCGTCCGCATGCGCGGCAGTCTGCGGGGACGTCTGCACAGGCGTGCGGGCGTGTCCACGGTGCGGTCGCGCGGCCGTTCGATTGCGGTACAATAGCGCTGCAATTTTTCGGTTATCGGGAAAGAGACCTGGTTATGAAGACTTCCTCACGCATGCTGCTCCTGTTCGTGTTCGCGCTTTCGCTGGCGGTTGCGCTGGTGGGCTGCGGCGGAGGGGATGGGCAGTCCTCGTCCGCTTCGTCTGCCGTCACCGACGTCGATGCCGTTTCGTCGGTGAAGTCCGACAAGCAGGCGGCCGCCGAGGCGACGATCCAGGACAACGCCAAGAACGCCCAGAAGACCTCGGAGCAGCTGCAGGCCGAGCGCGAGGCCGAGGCAGCCCGTCAGCAGGCGGCTGCGGAAGAGGCGGCGCGTGCGGCGGAGGAGGAAGCGGCTCGGGCGGCCGAAGCAGAGGCGCGTGCGGCCGAGGAAGCGGCCCGGGGAGCCGAGGAGGCGGCGCGTCTGGCCGAGGTGGCGAACTCCGGTGCGGCGGACTGGGAGCTGCGTGCGGCTCTGAACATCTCCGAGGACTACCGTGCCTCGTTCAACCATGGGCCCAAGGGCGCCGAGTTCCAGAAGTACATCATGCTGCATGACACCGAAAGCGAGGCGTCGCCCGAGTCGGTGGTGAACTATTGGGACAGCGCCGGCGCGCGCGTGGCCGCCCACTTCATCGTGGGGCGCGATGGCCATATCGTGCAGTGCGTGCCGATGGACAGTATCGCGCACCATGCCGGTTTCGGCGACACCGGCCACAACGCCGCCTACGGCGTCGAGGACGAATCGCGCGACGACAGGCTGGGCACCACGCCCATCGGCAGCTGGGCGTCCGACTACGGCATGAACTCGTACTCGATCGGCATCGAGATGGTTCATGTGGGAGGCGGCAGCCCCTACACCGAGGAGCAGCTGGCCGCCGTGGACGCGCTGATCGCCTACATCGACGCCTACTACGGCTTCCAGAGCACCATCGTCGACCACAAGGCATGGCGCCCCGGCAACTCCGACACCTCGCCCGAGTTCGCCGGGCACCTCGCCAACTACCAAGCGTATCGCAGGCATTAACGCTGCGTTGCAGCGGTAATGCCTGCTGGCCGACGCTCGAGTCCGCCCAGCTACCCCATCTCGGCGCTCCAAGCCTTCGGTCACGGGCACAAGCCCGCTCCCTTCGGCTTTCCCGCCGATCTGGGGCATCTGGACGAACTCAGCTGACTCTTCGACCACCTGCATCTCGTGGCGCGCCCTGCGGGTGCTGCCAGGTTGGCCGCTGCTGCTGGTTCCCTCGACCTGCGGGCGCGGCTTCGCTTCGCTGGCCGCGCTACTGCCTGGCGGGACTTGCGAGTGGGGATGGGTTGTGGGTTCGCCGGACCTGACCGCGGCTTCGCTTCGCTGGCCGCGCTGATGTCTGGCGGAACTTGCGAGTGAGGTTGGGCTGTAGGTTCCCTTGACCTGTTTGGTGGGATCTGTGGGGTTTAGACGAACCTGTTCTTGTCCAGGCGGAAGATGACCGCCAGCGCTGCATAGCACACCAGGATGACGAGCACTCCGTAGGCGAGCGAGATGCCCGTTTCGTACTCCTGCATGTTGGTGACGATCGAAATCGAGATGGGCCGGTTGTGTATGCCGTAGAGCAGTGCCGACATGGTGTACTCGCCGATCATGCGTATGAACATGAGCACGCCGCCTGCAAGGATACCGGGCATCGTGTTGGGAACGATCACGTGCAGAAACGTCCGCAACGGCCCCGCGCCCAGGCTCTTTGACGCCTCCTCCAGGCTGCGATGCAGGCTTCCGATGGCCACCTCGTTCGAGGACAGCAGCATCGGCAGCGCCATGATGGTGTATGCGATGGGCAGGATGACGAACGAGCCGATGAGCGGGACGTTGAACGCGAACACGTTTTCCGTGGCGAAGGCGTTGATCAGGTTGATGGCGATCAGACTGGCGGGCAAGGCGGCGGGCAGCATCAGCAGGAAGCGCACGACGGCACCGGCCTTCGAGGGGCGGCGCACCAGGGCGTAGGCGCTGGGCACGGTAATCAGCAGACCCGCGGCCACGGCCAGGGTGGCCATCTCCAGGCTGTTCAGCAGAGGCTGCAGCACGCGCGGCTTGGCGAATATGGTCTGGTAATTCTCCAGCGTGAAGCTGTGCGGGAATATCTCCTGCATGATGGAGCCGGTGGTCATGAACGACAGGTACACGATGGCGGCGATGGGCAGCAGGATCAGCAGGATCTGCACGGCAACCACTATGCGCGTCGCAAGGAGGAGCGCGGGGTGGGCGCGCAGCGGCACGACCTTGGTGGCCGTGCGGTCGGCCTGCACGCTGCGGGTGCGCCTGCCGTACCAGCGCACGAGCAGCATGACGGCGATGCTGATGGCGAACATGACGACGGCCTGCACCGAGGCCATCTCCAGATGGTTGTTCACCTTGGAAAGGACGATCTGCGTGCTCAGCACCTTGTAGCCCCCGATGAGGTTGGGGCCCGAAAACGAGCTGACGCCCGACGTGAAGGTGAGGATGGTAGACAGCAGTACCGCGGGTTTGATGACCGGGAAGATCACGTCCTTGAACACGCGTCCCCAGGAAGCGCCCAGGCTGCGCGCGGCTTCCACCTGTGCGTAGTCGAGGTATTTCAGCGCCACGTACACGTTCAGGTAGAAGTACACGTACTGCGTGTAGGCGATGACGAACAGGATCGCCCCGAAGCCCTTGAACGAGTACGGCGCACTGGGAAGGTTCAGCAGCATCTGCAGCGCCTTCGTGAACAGGCCGCTTTCCCCGTACAGCTGGATGAACGCGATGACGGTGATGACGCCGGGAATCATCATGGGGCTGAGCAGGAGGATGTGCAGGATCATCTTGCGCTTGCCGGCAAGGAAGGTCATGTACAGGGCGAGCATGGTGCCCAGGATGCCGCACACGAGGACCGTGCCCAAGCCGAGCACAGCGGAGTTGACGGCCACTTGCACGTGGTTGGGGTTGGCGAAGAACTCGCCGAACACGTCGAGCGTGAAGCTGCCGTCGACGAAGGTGGCGGAGCGGAGGGTGTAGAAAAACGGGAACGCGACATAGCCCAGGCAGAGCAGCGCGGTGACCGCGTACCAAATCGGCAGGACCGGGTTCTTGCGCGCCTGCGTGCTCATGGGGTGTCGGTCCGGCCTTGCGCGTCCTGCACGAGGTCGCAGACGTCGCCCACCGACCACGTGCATCCCTGTCCCAGGTTCTTCTCCAGGACGGTGTAGCGGCTGCCGTTCCTCTCGTCGACGACCAGGTACTCGTAGGAAGGACCGGTGAAGCTCACCTGCTCGATGCGCACGGTCGTCCCGCCGCGCCCCGCCTGCGTGAGCGCGAGCTGTTCGGGGCGCAGCTGCAACCCGTCGATCGCGTTTGCGGTGCCCACGAAGTTTGCCACGAAGGCATTGCCGGGGTGGTTGTAGACCTCCTCCGGCGTGCCGACCTGGAGGACCTCGCCTTCGTTCATGACGGCCACCAGGTCGGAAATGGAGAGCGCCTCCTGCTGGTCGTGCGTGATGAACAGCGTGGTGACGCCGGTCTGCCTCTGGATGGCGCGTATCTCCTCGCGCATTCTGGCGCGCAGCCCCACGTCCAAATTCGACATCGGCTCGTCGAGCAGCAGCATGTCCGGCTCGATCGCCAGGGCGCGGGCGACGGCGACGCGCTGCTGCTGGCCGCCCGAAAGCTCCTGGACGTGGCGGCCGGCGTAGTCTTCCAGCCCGGCCAGCGCGAGGTAGCGTTTGGTGCGCGCTTCCCGCTCGTTGCGTCTGAGGCCGCGCACCTTCAGGCCGTACGCGATGTTGTCGCGCACGGTCATGTTGGGGAACAGCGCGTAGTTCTGGAACACCACGCCCATGTTGCGCTTCTCGCATGGCAGGTCGGTGATGTCCTTGCCGCCGATGGAAACGCGGCCCGCAGAGGGCACGATGAAGCCCGCCAGGACGCGCAGCAACGTGGTCTTGCCGCACCCTGACGGGCCAAGAAGGGTGAAGAACGCACCATGGGGAATCGTCAAGCTCACATGCTTGAGCACATCTTCGCTGTCGTAGCGGTGCGTGATGTCCTGCAGGACTACGTCGCTCATGGTGCTCCTCGTGGCAGCGGGGAACCGAGGCTCCCCGCTGTCGTCGTGTCCACTACTTGTCGCTTGCAACCTCTTTGTTGGCGTCCATGTAGTCGGTCGTCCACTTGTCGAGCCATGCGGACTGGTTTTCGCTTACCTGGGTCCAGTCGACGGGCAGGGCCGTGAACTGGGTCTGCATCCATTCGGGGCACTGGTCAAGCACGGCGTCGGTGATGGGCATGCGGTTGTGGTCGTTCGCGTTGGCAATCTGGCACGCATCGCTGCCGATGAACTCCATGAAGGCCTCCGCCGCGCCCGGATGGGGAGCGTCGGCGATCTGTGCCACGCAGTCGGTGATCACGATGGCGCCGCTTGCGGGAATCACCATCTCGAGGGGCATGCCGTTCTTGTCGCGGTTCTTGAACACATCGTTGATGACCGCCATGGAGATGCTGGCTTCGCCCTTGCCGATGGCCTCGAACATCATCGAGCCGCTGTTGTAGTAGTTCTTGATGTTGTCGTTCAGGCCGGCGATGTAGTTCCAGGCATCTTCCTCGCTGCTTTTGTCCATGGTGTTCTGGACCAGGGCGGCGATGGTGGAGCGCATGGAAGAGGACTTTGCGTCACGCGTGACGATCTGGTCCTTGTACTTGGGATCGGACAGGTCCGCCCAGTCGGTGGGGGCGTTTGCCGCATCGAGCGTTTGGGTGTTGTAGAACAGCACCATGGGGGTGCGGTAGGTGCCGAACCAGTGGTTGTTGGCAGCCTTGTAGTCGGCGTCGACGTTGGCGGCCCATGAAGGCTTGGTCTCGGCGAAGCAGCCTTCTTCGTCAAGCACCATGTAGGTGGCCGTGTCGCCGCCGAACATGATGTCGGCCTGGGGATTCGCCTTCTCGCTGCGCACGCGATCGGCCAGCTCGCCCTTCAGGTTGATGAATTCGACCTTCACGCCCGTCTCGGCGGTGAACTGGTCGGCGATGGACTCGAGCAGCTCCTCGGGGTGGGTCGAGTAGATCACGAGCGTGTCCTCGAGATCGGTCTTCGCGTCCTTGGACGAAGCACTGGCGCTGGCACTTGCGCTTGCACTCGCGCTTGCGTCTGCGTCGGACGAAGATGCCGCGCTGCTCGAGCTCTGGGTGCCGCCTGCGCACGATGCAAGCAGGATGGCCATAAGGCCCGCCACGATTGCCAATAGGAATTTCTTCTTCATGTTACCTGTTACCTCCTTGTTCGAATCGGAACAATTGGGCAATTGTAGTATGAAAACCTGCGAAAAAAGGCGCGAACGAGCAGTATTGAACATCGCGATAACGATACGAAAATCCAATACCTCGAGTCACTCGATTACAACCCGCAGCAAAGTCTCCCAAGCAGGTTCCGCCAGGCAGCGCGCGGCCAGCGGAGCGAAGCCGCGCCCAGGTGGAGGGGAGCTGCAGCAGCGGTCAACCTGGCAGGTTCCGCAAGGCTCGCCACGTCGTGCATGTGGTCGAAGAGTCAGCTGAGTTCGTCCAGGTG
>CACXFZ010000079.1 GCA_902767025.1 uncultured Coriobacteriaceae bacterium | reverse complement strand
GGTGTGGTAATGCCCACGCCCAGTATCTGGACAACGACGTCAAGATTAAGCATGAAGTCGATATACAGGGGCAGCACGCCAAGCACCCACAAACCGCTGAATCCAACGCCCACGTGTCCGAGCAGCTGGAACATCAGGGCGCCGTTGAAATGCTTGGTCTGCCAATCCCATTTCGCCTGGCCAGCAATTCTGAACTGGACGTAGGCGCTGTATTGCGGCGTGAAGCTGACGCACTTCAGGAATTCCGGATCCTTCATGGCCTGATCGACTTTTTTCTGCATGTCGTCGATCTTCTTGTTGAACTTATCCCACTGGTCCTGGAAGCTTCCGTACGAATTCGATCCCCACTGGTTGGGGGAGGTCGTCCCGTCGTCGTTCACGTAGCCGAAGCGCGCGCTTTGCCAGGCAAGGTATACGAAGCCGAAGGGGTCGACGACAGGCACCAGGAACCACTTGGGCGTCCAGATCTCGAGAGTCTGGCCGCAGGTTGGACTGGCCCAGTCGGGCATGTTGATGATCTGGCCCGTCGGCACCGTGCTGTTGCCGGGGTCGACGTCGTAGCCGGGAGCCGTCCCGAGCGCATCGACCGCACCAAGCTGCACATCGAGCGCCAGGGGGAACGAGTAGGTGTACTGGGATGTTTCTATCTTCATGCCGAACGAGTCGCTGATGGGCAGGCAATCCGCCTTGCCCTTATGCAGAAAGGCCTTCTTGAAGCTGGCAGTTGCCACACCGTTCTGCGGATTGAGCGACGTGGAGGCGTAGTCCTTCTTCCCGTCGGCGCTGCACAGTATGAGCGTGGCCTTCTCGCCCAAGTCGCGAATCTCAACCGCAATCTCATGCGTGTCGCTGTTGGCAGGTGTGCAGGCAAAGCCCGTCTTGGTGTACAGGATGTCCCACTCGTCAAAAGAGACGCGGCTCGGATACGGGCGGTTGGGCTCGATCTTGCGCGTGGGCACCGACAGCGGCGTGCCGCCTTCGATGCGCGCAAGCGGAATATGGAACTCGCGGAAGCCCTCAGCAGTAATGTCGATGGAGCCATTGAAGCAGTAGCGGCCGTCCGTCAACTCCTCTTCGGCCAGCTCTTCAATATCGAGCAGCACAATGCCGTTTTCGCCCGTGTCGCCCTCAACAACCTTACTGTTGTAGCGCGAGGAGAGCACCACATGTGCACCAGGGATGGGCGTGTCTTTCTCCCCCGCCTGGTCGACCACATAGAAGCCCACCTGCTTTGGCGAGACGACGACAATCTTGACAGGATTGGAATTGGCCACCCGTTCGTCAGCATAGGCGCGCGGAGGCAGCCCCGTTGCGAAAACGCCATGGGAGATCATCGGAAGCACTGCCACCGTCCCCACAGATAACTGAACGAAGGTCCTACGAGACATAGACGCGCTAGACATCGTCTCTCACCTTTCACGCTACCTGTTGGCATCCCCCAGGATGCGACAGGCTTCGCTCAACCAGCTTATACGCTTATACGTTGTCGCTATTGTACTGCACTCCGTCCCGTACTGCACTCCGTCCCGCGCGTTGAAAGCTAGCTCCCCTGGCCTTCGTTCATCTGCGCCAGAGCCTGCTCGATCATCTGTATCTGCTCGGCGGCGATCGGGCCGAAACCTTCGTTCGAGACTTCGACCGTCTTGCCCTCTTCCACAGGTATTGCCTTTCCGATGTCTTTGGTGGCGGCATCGCCCTGCTCCACCCAGCCGTCTTCGCCGAGGACGAGGTATCTGCGCAACGTGCCATCGTCGTTGCCCAGAGAGACAGCGACATAGTAGTCGCCCGCAGGCATGTTCGCCCTGGCAATCGTCGTTCCTGCAGCCGGCCAGGTGTTCACACGCTTCCTGGCATCGGCTTCGGGCGCCCTGAAGTAGGCAATGCACACCATGCCTTTGTTCACGGCGTCCTCGATGGATGCCAGGTCGAGCAATGCGGCGCCGTAGCCTTCGGGGATAACGCCTGGGTCTTCGGTTGCGGTGAACTTGCATTCATCGATGGCAGCGTTGAGCGCATCGACGTACTGGTCGTAGCCAAGCTGCTGCATCACCCACGGCAAGATTTCGGCAAACATCGGGTAGTCTCCCTTCGGGGTGGTGACTAGCGCCACGTTCAGCCAGAAGTAGCTCTGCTCCCGCAGCCCCATGCCTGCTTGGTACAGTCGATAGGACACCAGAGTCAGCAGCGTCGCGTTGATGTGCACGCCACCGGTGTCGTTCATCTTGGTGGGCGTTGCGGGGCGCGGGGCGTAGTAGGTGTCGAAGGCAAAGGCGGGTCGCGCGAATTCGTGCGGATTGGATAGATCGCGATAGACCTTGTCCGCACCCAGGCCCTCGGCGATGGTCCAGGCTCCCTCATCGCCTTCGAGCTTCATCTCTATGAGGTTGCCCATGATGTCGCTCATGCCCTCATTGATAGCGCCGGGATCGAATTCGTGGATGTTGAACACTTTGTTCTTACCCGTGACGCAGTGGGTGAACTCATGCGCCACGACGTCCAGGCATTCGCCAAAGTTCTCGGCGCGCGTGAACGTGAAGATCTGGAATCCGTCGTGCTTGGAAAGGTAGGAGGCGTTATCGACGGGCTTGCCCTCGAAGTCCACGTAGTTCATCAACAGCAGGGTCGGCGTGCTGTCGCCGTCGGGACCCGTCCAGCCCACCGAATCGTAGAAATCCCACACCTGGATGAAAGCGCAATACGTGTCGGCGTCGATCTCGTTGGCGCCATCCTGCACCTCGGTGGGAGCAAGCTGGTCTTGGTAAAGATAGCTGGATTGGTCGGCGCAGAGAATCCTGCGCTTCGCATCGGCAAGGTAGACCTTGCCAGTTGCGGCATCCTTGAGCACGGGCACGGTAATCTCGTGGGTCGTGCCATCCTCGCGCTCGTGGCTCACTGTTATCTCCGAAGACTCGTACACGTCGAAGTCGAATTTGTTCTTCGCGCTTTGTCCTGCTCGCGCATCGGGGTCGTCGGGACCGGAAACGGGTATGGCATACCTATAGGAGCCCTCGAGGTCCACATAGTGCACCATGTAGGTCGAGGCATCGGCACCCTGGGTGAAAACAAGCCACGCGTAAAAGTAGCTGGACTGTTCGTTTGGCACGGGGATGACCGCCTGCTTGGTGGCGCCCTCGACTACTGCGCCCGATTCGCCTTCTGCCTGCAGTTTGTCCGAAACGATCTGCTCGGCCTGCTTGCTGTCGCACGCCCACTGGTCGAGGGGCCTGATTGCCGCTTTGGGCATGACCGAGCTCACCAGGCCAACGGGCTGGTCGTCTTTGTCGAGCACGAGCTTGACGACTGCACCACAGACGATTGCGCCACCAACACGCTGCACGAAGGTTACGACCGTCATGCCGTTTTCGTTTGGCCGGACGGACTCGAGCACAAGTTCGGTCGTTTCGTCACCACCGATGCGATCAAACACGCTTTTCACGCATGCCTCTGCCTCTACTTCATCGGCCACGCTGCCTTCGTAGAACCTCTCGGCAATGAAGGTGCTCACGATTCCTTCGCCGCTCGCAGCTCGCTCAAGGACGGCCTTCTCTTCATCTGTGAATTGACCCATCGCTGAATCCGTCATTCTTTCATGTCCCCTTTCGCACGAGTGGCAGATGCGTATCCACGCTGTTTTTCACAAGATATGTTGTTTCCTCTAGACGTATACCACAAAATATGGTAGATACAATCATAGCTGCACCTAAACGCAACAGCAAACGTACCAAAAACGCACTAGAGAAAAGACGCACTATGAACGAAAGACTTTCAGGTGTATACGTCTACGGCGGTGGACCTCAGCAGCATTACGTTTTTCGAGGCGAAACGCAACGCCGCCGCAAACTTCGCGCGATCACCCTCGTGCTCGCCGCTATCTTCGCCATTCTCCTTGCTTGGGTCGTCCGCCTGACCTACCTCGAGGTGGCGCAGCCCCAGGTGGCAAGTGCCGAAGCTCCCCAGGCAGCTCAGGTCGAGCAGGCTCCCGCGGCAGAACAAGCTCCCGCGGCCGATCAGGCACCTGCCCAAGCGGCATAAGGCACGAGCCCGCCCATTCCATAACCAAAGACCAAGGCCGGCCAGACCGCAGGCCTACCCTCTCGCTCTCTCGCTCTTCCCGATTTGAGTCTATTCGCTGCGCAGCGCTTCTACCGGGTCGCGTCTCGACGCGCTCTGCGAAGGTATCAGGCCGGCCACGAAAGTTAGCAACACGCTGATTCCCACAAGCACCGCGGCAGACGACCACGGCAGGCTCATGATATTGGGCACTTGCCATCCCGCCTCGACGAATGCGTTCACCGGAATGCTGATGGCCTTGACCACGGCGATGGCGAGCACGCCGGCAATAAGACCCTCGATGACGGTTTCGGCATTGAACACGTTGGCAATATTGCGCTTGGAGGCACCCATAGCACGCAGGATACCGATTTCTTTCTTACGCTCAAGCACGCTGATGTAGGTGATGATGCCGATCATGATCGAGCTGACTATCAGCGAGATGCTCACGAATGCGATGAGCACGAGGCTGATGGTGTCGACGATACTGGTGACCGAGCTCATGAGCACGCCCGCGAAATCGCTGTATTGGATAGCGGAGTCGTCCTGGCCCTGCGCGCGCATGCGTTCGTTGTATCGGTCGATGATGCGCAGCACCTCTTCCTTGGAAGCAAAGTCGACCGGGTAGATGCTCACCGTGTCGGGCTCGTCTTCGCGCGCGTAGCCGAGCTTTTTCATGTTGCCGTCGTAGGTGAGCTCGTCGGCGTTCATGTAGTTGGCCAACAGGCTGGTTAGGTCGTCTTGCGTCATGTTGAACTTGATGGCATCGGCGAACGCGTTCGCGTCGAAGCTGAACCCGCCGGACATCAGGTCCTGCAATTGGGACATCTGACCCTGCAGCTGCCCCGAAATGGCGCTTGAGAGCTGCGAGCCGATTGTGCCGATAAGAGCAGTCATCTGCTCCTGGAGAGCCTGGGCTATCTGCAGCGACATCGCCTGGGCCGCCTGGCTCATCAGTTGCTGCATGGCATTGCTCAGGTATGGCGCAAACTGGTTGGTCATGTAGTTCTGCATCGCCTCGTTGATGCGCTTTTCGAACTGCTCGCCCACTTCCTTGCCTACGGGCTCGAGGATCTTCTGCGCGCTTTCGGTTTGCAGGTACTCCTGGAACAGCGCGCTGAAATCGGGCTGGGGCACGCCGCCTTCGCCAGTACCTTCGCCGGGGGCTCCGCCCGGAATTCCGCCCGCGATGTTGAACTTGCCGTTGGCGATTCCCCAAGCCGTAAAGTCCGCGGTTAGCTGATCGGTTACCTCCGAGAGCATCTTCTGCTGCTCCTCGGTGAGTTCGGTATCGCCGTCCATCAGCCCAGAATCCTCAACCGAGAACTGCAGTGCACCCGCCATCATCTGCTGCATCGACTGCTCGCTGAACATCTGGCTGACAGCTTCGCCATCCATCGATTCCGCGAGCTTGCCGGCGTCGATGTTCATGCTCGAAGCATCGAGGTTGAATGCGTTGGGGTCCATGCTGAACCCAGAGAAATCGAGGGCGCTGGTGTCGAAGCTGAACGCCTTGGACAGCGCATCTTCGTCAACCTCGAACATCGAGCCCAGGTCGAAATCCGTCCCCTCTTCGTTCTGGAGTTCCTCGAACGACTTTCCTGTGAACACGTCGATGTCGGGCTTCTCCGTCTGCTGCTTGACGATATCCGACTCGGCGGCCACCTTCATCAGGTGCTCCGTGAGCTCGGGCGTGTAGGCGATTCCCTGCCGCATGGCGATGGAGCTCACATCGGGCGAAGGCTGCACCACGCCCACGACTTTCAGGCGAATGCCGTCGGCGATGCGCTCCTTCATGATCTTGCTATCGCTCGAGATGTCCGTCCAGATGTTCTGCTCGATGTTGTGCTGGTACATGCTCGTGGCAGGCACCACCGAGAACTCGAGCCCCAGCGCTTTCTCGACGGTGAAGTCCTGGGCGGTTTCGGGCGCGACGACTTCCTTGCCGTTGAGGGCGTCTTGGGTCATCTGGTCCATGACATCCGGGTCGTAGTAGCCGATGCTGTAGAGTGTGAAGTCGGTGATGCGCCCCGTGGAACTGAGTACCAGCAGGCATTCGTCGTAGCGCTCGGGCCAGCGTCCGGCCACGGCGTCCATGTACTCTTCGAGCAGCTCGCGATTGTCCATCATCTCGTTAAAGATGTCCGAGCCGGTGCCCGAGAAGCCGAAGGCCGACGCGTCGACCCCGCCCGAAAGCGTGGTGCCCATGGTCGAAGGGTTCAGCTGCTTGACGCCACCGCCCGTGTCGAATGCGAAAAGGGGTGAACCCGAGCTGACCGACGGCGATGAGAGCGAGATAGAGAACGGCCTAAATGACCTCCTCGCTTTGGAAAAGTACCTCGTGCCTACACTTGAGATAAAGGATGAGGCTGACGAGGAGATGGTTGCGGAAATATTCGTTCGCGTCAACTCCAAGGGGCAGGCGCTCAAACAAGACGACTTCATCATGACGCTGCTCTCCGTTTACGAGCCTGAGATGCGTGCCCGTATAGAAGCGTTTTGCGAGAACAGTCACACTCCTGCGCAGGGTACCTCTTACAACCATCTCATCAAACTGTCGCCCACGCACCTCATCAGGGCAATCGTTGGCGTGGGCTTCAAGCGCGGACGCCTTCGCTATGCGTACCAGATTCTTCGAGGTCGTGACCTGGAGACCAAGGAGACTAGTGTCGAGACCCGCGAGGAGAACTTTGTAAAGTTCGGCGCAGCCCTTGATCAGGTTCTCGACCTCAACAACTGGCACGCGTTCATCAATACGCTTGGCGAAGCTGGGTATGTCTGCGAAGACCAAGTGACTTCGTCGAACGCTCTTATGTATTGCTACGCTTTCTATCTGATAGGACGCTACGAGTTCGGCATCGAAGCGATTGCAATGAAGCGGCTCATCCGCCGATGGTACTTCGCATGCGCACTGACCGCGTTCTACGTCGGCTCTTTCGAGTCTGACTTCGAGCAACAGCTAACTACCATCAAGCAGATGGTCGGAGAAGACGGGAAGCCAGACAAGGATGCTTTCGTGCGGTACTTCGACCAGAACGTCGGCGCCTTGCTTACAGATGACTACTTCAAGATTACTCTTCCTAATGCTCTGAACGCGAACGAAGCCACTGGGCCCACATGGCAGGGCTTCGTTGCGGCACAAGTCGTGCTTGGCGTTAAGGCCCTGTTCTCAACGGTGCCATTGCAAACCCTGCTCGTTCCCGGTTCGTCTGGAAGCAAAAAAGCGGTGGACAAGCATCACCTCTTCCCCGACAACTACCTGAAGGAGCATGGCTACCTTTCCAATCGCAGCAACAGGGCAAATTTCACTTATGTTGACTACCAGAACAACATCTACATCTCAGACGATCCGCCAGTTGAGTATGTCAAGAAGTACCGGGGGTGATCTAGGCGAAGACGCATATCGGCAGAGCTGCGACGAACACGCCCTGCCTATCGGGTTTGAGAACCTGGATTACGCTGAGTTCTTGGAGCAGCGCCGAAGCCTAATGGCCAAACTGATAAAGCGCGGGTACGAGAGGCTGTAGCGACGAGCTACCAAAGTCGAGAATGATTGAGGAAGGTTATCTGCATGTCGAAACAAAACGCCATGAACGAAGATGTCGAAATCCTAGAAGCGAAGGAAGTGGACCTCAGCGACATCAAGCCCGAAGAGAGCTCGCTGTTCAAAGGCAAAGATGCGGAGCCCAAGAAGGACAGTGATGTCGAGAAGTTTGCGTCATGAAAACGCACGCTGTGCACGTCGTTTGGCCCCGAATGGCACGAAAACGCACGGTATGCACGCACCGAAACGGCGAAACACGTGCACACCGTATGATTTCGTGGCAGATTGGCCTGGATTTTCCATGAGCGACCCTGCCACCCGCGTGATCGAGCCACTCCCTTGTGCTTTTTTCTTACGAACGAACATGGCGAGAGACCGGGGAGCAGCCGACGGCATAATAAGAAGCGACTCGACGGAGCCTTGCTCGTTCGGAAGGAATGCGAACATGAGCGACAACCCCATCAGGTTCAAGCAGCTGCTGGAAACAACGCCGGCCCTGAAGGCCGAGCTTCAGGAAGCTGCCCGCTCCTACGAGGGGGACCGAACCGACGACAGGGCGGTTTTCGATGCCGTCATAGCCCCCTTGGCCGCGTCGTTAGGGGTGCCGTTCACCTACGGCGAGGCGCTTGAAGCCATACGGGAGGTCCGCGAGCTTTCCGACGAGGAGTTGGAAGGCATGGTTGGCGGCCTGGGCATCTGGTACCGCATCGTCACGGGAACGCTCGTCGCCACGCTGGCGGTCGGCACAGCACCCGCCGCGGCGCTTGCGTCAAGCGATGACTTCTTCAACCCTGCGACGACCTACCAGCAGTATCTGGACAACGGCCTGCCCGACCACGACGACGTGGAAGACACCCGGGCAATGGCAGAGGATGCATCCGATTGCTTGCCCAGCTTTTCCATCGAAGACATCGCATCCCCCGAATGAGCACGGGAAG
>CACXFZ010000078.1 GCA_902767025.1 uncultured Coriobacteriaceae bacterium | reverse complement strand
GCACCATCATGCGCGAGAACATCTGCACGCTGTTCAACCTGGTCAACGTCATCCTGTTCTCGTTCGTGTTCGTCACCGGGTCGCTTAAAAACGGCCTGTTCATGATCGTCATCGTCGTCAACACCGCCATCGGCATCGTGCAGGAAATCCGCTCCAAGCGCATCACCGACCAACTGTCGATTGTGGCCAGCTCGAAAGCCGACGTGGTGCGCGACGGCGTGCGTTGCGAAGTCGCGCTCGACGAGCTCGTGCGCGGCGACTGCATCGTGCTGGGGCGGGGCAACCAGATTCCCTGCGACTCCACGGTGCTCGTGGGCACGGCGAACGTCGACGAGAGCCTGCTCACCGGCGAGAGCGACCTGATTCCGAAGCAGGCAGGCTCGACGCTGATGAGCGGCTCGTTCGTCAACTCGGGCAACGTGGTTGCGCGCATCGACCATGTGGGCGCCGAGAACTACGCGGCCAAGATATCGGCCGAGGCCAAGGCCCAAAAGGACATCAACTCCGAGATCATGACGAGCTTGAACAACATCATCAAGTTCGTGAGCTTCATCATCTTCCCGGTGGGCCTGCTGCTGTTCGGCAGCATGCACTGGCTGGGCGGCGTCGAGTTCAATCAGGCCATCCTCTCGTCGGTTGCGGCGCTGGTGGGCATGGTACCCGAAGGCCTGATCTTGCTGACGTCGACGGTGCTGGCGCTGGCGGTCATCCGGCTGTCCCGCCACAACGTGCTGGTGCAGCAGCTCTACTGCATCGAAACGCTGGCGCACGTGGACACGCTGTGCTTGGACAAGACGGGAACGATCACGTCGGGTGCGATGGAGGTCGAAGGCGTGATGCTGCTCGGTCAGCCGCAGGGCGCCGACGATGCGCAGCTGGCGCGCGGCATCGCCACGACGTTGCTGTCGATTGCCGCCGCCGATCCCGACCCCAACGAAACGGGCAACGCGCTGATCGCGTGGGCGCAGGCCCAGGGCGCCCAAGCCGAGGCCGTCGCAAGCTACGTGCCGTTCTCGTCCGAGCGCAAGTGGGCGGGCGCCACGCTGGACTCGCGGGAAAGCTACGTCATCGGCGCCGGGCAGTTCGTCTTAGGCGAGGGGTTTTCCGCCGTGGCCGACCAGGTCGCGGAGCTCGCCGCGCATGCCCGCGTGCTCGTGCTGGCGCGGGTCGACGGCTTCGACGGCGAGCGCATGCTGGGCACGCCCGAGCCGCTCGCGCTGGTTTCGATCTGCGACCAGATCCGCTCGTCGGCCGCCGAAACCATCGGGTACTTCTGCGACCAGGGCGTCGACATCAAGGTCATCTCGGGCGACGACCCGCGTACGGTGTCGGGCATCGCGGCGCACGTGGGCGTTCCCGGCGCGGATCGCTTCGTGGATGCGAGCACGCTGGAAACCGACGAGCAGATCGCGCAGGCGGTGGAGCGCTACAGCATCTTCGGGCGCGTGAAGCCCGAGCAGAAGAAGGCCTTCGTGGTGGCGCTGCAGCAGGCCGGGCACACGGTGGCGATGACCGGCGACGGCGTCAACGACACGCTGGCGCTCAAGCAGGCCGACTGCTCGGTGGCCATGGCGGCGGGCAGCGACGCGGCGCGCAACGTGGCGGAGCTCGTGCTGGTGGACAACGACTTCGCGAGCATGCCCAAGGTCGTCGCCGAAGGGCGCCGCTCGATCAACAACCTGCAACGTTCGGCATCGCTGTTCTTGGTGAAGACCCTGTTCTCGATGGCGCTCGCCGTGCTGTTCATCGTGCTGCCGTGGCAGTACCCCTACCAGCCCATCCAGATGACGCTGATCAGCGCGTTCACCATCGGCATCCCGTCGTTCGTGCTCGCCCTGGAGCCGAACCGCGACCGCATCAAGGGCCACTTCCTGGAAAACGTCGTTGTGAGGTCGATCCCCGGCGCGGTCACGGTGGTGCTCAGCGTCATCGCCGTGAACGTGTGGGGGTACCTGGGATTGGGGCTGGAGCACGCCCAGGTGTCCACGCTATGCGTGATGCTCACGGCATGGATCGGCGTCAACCTGATCTTCCGCATCTCGATGCCGTTCACGCCCGTCCGCGTGGCGCTCATCATCTTCGTGATAGGGGGATGCATCGCAGGTGCGGCGCTGCTGCCCGACCTGTTCTCGATCAGCTCGTTCACGGCGTCGATGTGGCCGGTGCTCGCCGTCGTGGGCGCGGGTGCCGTGGCCGTGTTCAACATCGCCTACTCCCTGCTGGACCGCTGGCACGCCGAGCGCCAAAGCAAGCTGGTGTAGCAACGCCGCGCGCTCGATCCAAGGCGGTCCGTTGCCCCGCGCAAATCGAGTTGCGACAACGAAGAAGAAAGCCCCCGGTTGGGGGCTTTCTTCAGGGCCATGTGCTTGCTCGAGGATGAGGTTCCTCGAAAACCTTACTTGCCAGCCTCCCTCTTGATGTTGTTGGCAACCCAGAACATCAGCAGCGAGCCAGCCAACGATCCGACCAGCGACCAGGCCTGCGTGCCGAACGAGCCGTCGATGAGGCCCATGATGATGCCGACGGCGGCGCAGATCAGGCCGATCAGGGCGATCACCCACACGGGCATGATCTTCTGGTTGTCGTTGGCGGCGCGCACGCCCAGGATGCCCTGGAGCAGGCAGAGTGCGCCGGAGAACAGGGCGACGATGCCCACGATGCCCATCACGCCTGCCGCGGCGCTAGCATCGGATGCCGTGATGCCGGCTTCCGCCATCGAAGCCGGGTCCGCGACTTCTGCGATGTTGGTGCCTGCGCCCAGCGTGATGAACATGATGGCGCCGATCAGGCCCAGAATGCCGACGATGATGTCGAGAATCGAGATGACCAGCAAGAACTTCTGACTACCGCTACGCTCCATGATTCTTCCTTTCTCTATGCCTATACGTTGTCTGAAATGATGGCCTTTGCCATTAACGCTGGCGCAAGCATACGAAACGAAGCGCAACAACAGCGAAACACTTTTCGCAACGCGGGAATTTTTTTCCGGAAGGCCGCCTGCCGCATGCGGACGCATTTGCCGTGCGCAGTCAAACAGGTAACATACAACTAGACCCATCGAGCACGTTTTGCACGCGCAGGAAGACAAACCGTGGATGCCCGAATCGACATCGATGCAGTGAAGCGCACAGGCCAGGCGATCGCCTTTCATTGGGGTGCGCTCGTCGCCGAGATCGTCGGCGTCGGTGCAGTGCTGGCAGCCTTCGCCCTGGCCACGGGCGACGTGCCCGACCTGCTCGGGCGGACGCTGACGGCGTCGTACGTGATATGGACCCTGCGCGTTCTGCGCCTGCTGGCCCAGGTGCTGGTGATCGTGTTCTTGACCAGGCTCATCGGCGTGCGCGACGAGTTTGCCGACGCCCGCCTCGTCTACATCGTGCTCATCATCGCCGCCGCCGTATCGTTCGTGCTGGACGGCATCGTGGCAAGCGGCAACGGCGCCATTGCGCTCGAGGCGATGTACACGAACTTCGCGACCTCGCTGCTGTTCTCCTCGCTGGTGGTCTTGGACTTGGTGGCCAAGCCCGTGCTGCTGGCGCTGGGCAACCGCACCATCCTGCACGGATGCGCGTCGGTGTTGGATTCGTTCGGCCTGTACGAGCTGGCGAAGAAGACCCGCCGCGCGGGGTCGCGTTTCACGCTTGCCTCGGTGCTGCTCGCCTTCGCATGTCTGGGTGTTGCGCTCGCGCTCGTGCTGGCCCTGCCCGGCGGCAACGCGCTGTTCGACGACCTTGCATTCGGCGCCACGTTTGCGCTTGCGCTCGGCCTGGGACAATGGGCAGTCTTGCTCGCCCTCGTTGCCTGCGTCGCTATAGCCTACCTGGTGCTGTGGGCCTGGTCGGCGCGGGGGATCGGGCGCACGTACGAGGCGCTTCGGGAGCTGTCGTCATGAGCGCGGCGTTCACGATAGGGCATCAGGCCGTATGCTTGTGCGTGCTGGTGGTCGTCATCCTGTTCGTGGCGCTGCAGAAGCGCTCCGACGCACGGCTCAGCGTGGTGCTCGTCTCGGCGATCCTGCTCATGTGCTCGTGCTCGCTGTTCATCCTGGCGCTGCTCTACGAGGGCGGTTCCAGCCGGCTGCAAGAGCCGATGATCCATGCGGCGGCGCTGCTCTTCGCCGTGGTGGCGGCCGTGGTGATGGTGGCGTCGTACCTGTTCAGCAACCTGCTGGGGCGCACGTCCGTCCCCTGGAGCATGCTTGTCGTGTCGCTCGTTCCCTACTGGCTTGCGGGGCTGGGCTACACCATCGTAGGAGACCTGGCGCTGGCGTCTGCGGCAAGCACGATATCGCTGCTGATCACGTTCTTCTTCTACCAATACGAGATCGAGCAAAGCGGCACTGCAAGCGGCAATCAAGCCGCGCAGCGCCACGTGGTGCTGCTCCAGGAGCAGATGCGCCCGCACTTCCTGTTCAATTCGCTTGCCACCATTCACGGACTGTGCGACATCGACCCCGCCAAGGCCGCCGAAGGTGTGGAGAACCTCTCGGGGTACTTGCGCAAGAACATCGAAGGGCTGGGGGCCAGCGAGCTGGTGCCGTTCGAGCGCGAGCTGGAGCACGTCGAGGAGTACGTGGCACTTGCGCAGATGAACTCGGCGCTGCCCTTCGAAGTCGTCTACGACCTGCAGGTGGTCAACTTCATGGTTCCGGCCCTGTCCATCCAGCCTCTGGTCGAGCACGCGGTGGCCTACGACATCCGCGCGCGCCGCGACGGTTGCATGGTCATCCTGTCGACCGAGCTGCACGGCGATTTCGTGCGCATCGTCGTCGAGGACAACGGGCAGGATTCCCAGGAGGGCTTGTCGCAGCAGCAGAAGGACCACGCACAGCACAGCCTTGAATACGTGCAAGAGCGATTGGAAACGCAATGCGGGGGCTCGCTTCACAAGACATCGGACGAGCATGGCACGCGCATCGTCGTGCTGCTGCCGTGCGAAGTGCCCTCGGCTAAGCAGTCAGGAAACCAGCCATGATCACTCTGAGCGTGGACGACAACCCCACCATCGTCACGTCGCTGACGGCCTTGCTGGAACGCATCGATCCCGCAGGGTGCCACGACGGCACCACGTCGGGCGCCGAGGCGCTGCAGATGGCGTGCCGGCAAACCTACGACGTGTTCTTCCTCGATGTTGAAATGCCCGAGATGACCGGCTTGGAAGTGGCCGAGCAGCTCAAGGTCATCCAGCCGCATGCGAACATCGTGTTCGCCACGGGGCATTCCGATTACGCGATGCAGGCGTTCGGGCTGTTCGCGAGCGGGTATTTGCTCAAGCCCGTCACCGAAGACCAGCTGCGCGCGGCCCTGGGCAACCTGCGCTACCACGATTCGGCTCCGGAAGAGGCGGGCGGGAAGCGCCTGAAGGTGCAATGCTTCGGGTTCTTCGAGGCCTGGTGTGACCACAAGCCCCTGGCCTTCAAGCGCACGAAGACCAAGATGCTGCTGGCCTACCTGATCGACCGCAACGGGGCCATGTGCAGCACCGAGCAGATGGTCGCCGCCCTGTGGCCGGACGCGCCATTCGACAACACCTACGGCAACCAGCTGCGCGTGTTCATCTCGGATCTGCAGACGACGTTCACCAAGCTGGGTGTGGGCGATGCGCTGGTGCGCGCACGCGGCGGACTGGCCATCAACAAGGACGCGGTCGAGTGCGACTACTACGCGTATCTGGACGGCGACGAGCACGCCCAGCATCTGTTTCAGGGCGAGTACATGAGCCAATACGAGTTCGGCGAGGCCACGTTGGGCGGCCTGGTGCAGGGGTTTTACGACTAGGGTGTCGTACGCAGGTCAGAGCGGGCCCAGGCGCTCGGGGCCTGGCCCAGGTTGCAGGATGGTGTCATGCGGAATGCCGGCCCAAGGGGCGCATACGGCGGTGCTATGATGCAGCCAGTACGGGGTTCGCATGCGGACCGCCGTGCCCGATCCGTCTGCGCGTAGCGCTGTTGGCGTAGCGAGGGTACATGGACCGAACCGACAACGAACACGAACAGGACGCGCCGTCCCGCACGCGCTCGCAGCGTGCCCTCGGCCAAGAAGGCGTTGCCTACCTGGTCAAAGCCGTTGCGCTCGTCGTCGTGCTGTTCGTGCTCGCACGCGTGGCCCCGGCTCTGCCGGCCCCGGCAGTTGCACTGGCCATTGCCGTGCTCTCCGCCGCCTCCGCACTCGGCATCGCCTACTACGTGGTCATCCGCAAAACGCACAAGCAGCTCACGCTCAAGGAAGGCGGCTGGCTGTCGCGCTTCAACAACGGCCGCGCGATCACGCTCGTCGCCTCCTTCGTCCTGGCCGCAATCATGATCACGGGCTTGATGCTCGAGATGCCCAAGTGGGGCGTGCCCGAATGGTGTCTGGTGGTGTTGGCCGTCCCGGTGTACCTGGCGGTGCTCGTGATCGTCAAGCGCAAGGTGGGCAGCGAGTACGAGCCGCCGTTTCGTCTGGCCAAGGAGGTCGCCTGGAGCACGGCGATCACCGGCGTTCTGCTGTGCGCCGCGGCCGCCGTGGTCTACGCCTTGCAGCCCGCACCCGCGTTCAGCAGCATGAGCGATGCGTACCTGTCCACCACCCAGGCGTTTGCCGAATCCCCGTCGGCGCTCATGTCCGAGGCTGGCAAGCTGCAGGCCTTCCTCGACGGTGCCACCGCCTACGGGGTCTCGCGTGCCAGCGAGGTGTCCTTTGCCGGCTACCTTGCGTGGCGCATCGTCCTGATAGCATCGGCGCTCTTCGGCGTCGCCACCTTGCTGGGCACCTGCGCGCTGCCGCTCGACGAGCTGAAGAAGGTCTTCCTGCCGCTTGCGTCGGGGGTCAAGCAGGCCGGCGGGTCTGCGCCGATGATGCGCCACGTTGCCCTGGCGGCCGCGCTGCCCGTGTGCCTGCTGGTGGCGTTCCTGGCGGTTGACGGCAAGGTGGCGCAGGCGGTCGCGACCGACGAGCATGCTGCCGCGGAGTCGTTCATCCGCGATCAGATGGACGTGGTGGCGTACGTGATCGACGGCACCTATTACAAGGAAAAGGAAACGCGCGAGCTGGTCGAGCAGACGAAGCGCAAGGCGCAGGATTTGTCGGATGCGGCAGCGGACGAGCTGGTGCCGCTGATCAACGCATCGTACGACGCGCGCCTGGCCAACGTCGACGCGTACCTGGACTGGTACTACAGCCTGCCTGCCGACTACGGGCGCCTGCTCGAATTCGTCAAGGGTTCGGTGTCGGGCGTGCTCGAAGGCAACATCGAAGAGAAGATCAACGAATCGGTGGGCGCGTTCATGCAAGACGAGCTGGTCGCCACGCTCGAAAAGGGCGTGGACGACACGCAGCTTGCCACCCTGATGCAAGACTATGCCGCGCGCACCGACGAGCTGAAGTCGGAGTTCCAAAGCGCGTTGGACAAGCTCGAGATCACGGACACGCCCGCATGGCTGATCAAGGTCGAGGAGGCGCCGGACATCGACATCTCGTTCGAGGCGTTCGAGCCTGCCGACAAGCTGCTCGAGGCGCCGGCGCGTTGGGGCGTGAGCATGGCCGCAGGCGTGGGCGCCGGCGTGCTGACGAAGAAGCTGGTGTCCAAGATCGCGCAAAGGCAGTTCTTCAAGACCATCGTGTCGAAGGTCGGCAGCACGGTCGTGAAGTCGGCGGCCGGTGCGGCCATCGGGGGAGCGATCGGAACCGCTGCGGGACCCGCGGGCACGGCCGCGGGCATCGCGGCGGGCCTGGCGGTGACGGTGGCGCTCGACTTCGGGTGGCTCAAGGCCGACGAGGCCCTGAACCGCGAAAGCTACAAAGCCGAAATCATCCAAGCTATCGAAGAGGAGCGCGCAGACGTCCTCTCCGCCCTCTGACAAGGGCACGGCTTTGAACAGACGCCAGGCCCCTGCTCAAATTCCTACTGGCGGTCTTCGGGCAGGATCTCGATCCACTGGCCTTCGGGGTCGGCGATGAAGTACAGCCCCATGCGCGGGTTCTCGTGGACGATGCAGCCCATTTCCTCGTGCAGCGCGTGGTATGCGTCGTAGTCATCCACGGCGAACGCGATGTGCACGTCCTTGCCGGCGTTCGCATACGGCTCGGTGCGCCCACGGTTCCAGGTGAGCTCGATTTCGAACGGCGCCTCGTCGTTGGCCATGTACGTGTTGGTCCACGACCCGTCTTCGGGTCCGACTTCGCGTACGATGTGGAATCCCAGCGCCTTCTCGTAAAACGCGATGTTCGCTTCCTTGTCGATGACGTGCGTGCAGCGATGGATGAACTTGGCCTTCATGATGGGCCCTCCTGAGTTGTGTGCAGGGAAGTGCTTCTGACCCAACCATCATACCTGTTCTATGCCAGAAGGGTAGATGAGGGGCTCGTGCGCTTTTCTTGGCTCAAATCGAGTTTTGTGGCAAGAAACTCCAGTTTTATGTGTCGGCTGGCTTGTTCGGAAGGTGATGGATATGATGCAAAATAGCTACTAAGTGCATACATTAAGTCACGTAACTGCCCGACGGAGCTAACCTGATCCCATAAAACCGGGTTTTCTTGCCACGAAACTCGAAATCGTCCAATATTCCTGCGCTGGACGGGGTTTGCTACAGGTGCTCGCCCGAGTACTTGATGTACGCGTCCTTGTAGCCCGCATCAACCGCATGGACAAACACGGTGTTCGCGTTGAGCTCCGTCAGTGGATGACCGGCTGTCACGACGTACCAGGGTTCGGGGTTCAGATTGCTCCATTCGCTCGAAAGCTGAACCTCGGCACGCAGGCCCTTTGATTGCGCTTCCTGGGCCAGTGCCTCGGCTTCGGCCCTGTCCTTCGATGCGCCAATCCACACGCCATAGAACGGCTCGTAGCTGCCTGTTTTCGCAGTATCCACGTTGGCGGTGTCGTCGACGATGCGCGCGGGCACATAGCCATCGACGTTGTACAGTTCGATCCACGACACCAGCTCTTCGACGGTTATGCCCATGGCGTCAAGCGGCAGCGTGCCTCTTGTGGCCGCATCGGCCGCACCCATATAGATAAGCTTGCCATCTTCGAGGTAGTACACCCAGAGCTTGACCTCGGATCGCGATGCTCCGTGGTCGATAGTGCCAATGGAGTAGGAGTCCCTCTTAGCTTCGTTTTCCCTCGTAGCGACATCCGCCCACACGATGTCAGCCACTGGCGAGTTGCCGGGGCCGTTCAGATGGACGACGGTGCTCTCTCCCGAGGTCCATGAATAGCCCTGGTTGACGTACTGCGCCGGCAGCGTTGCGCGCACATCACCCGTGTCGAGCACGGCCGGCTGCTCTGCTGCAGGGGCAGGCGCGCTCGCCGAAGACGAGGAGCCCGCTGGTGGCGTGGCCGCGGAGCTCGGTTGCACGGCCGATGTCGTCGAAGCGCTCGAAGAAGCTGCAGGCGCAGGAGATATCGTCACGGCGGCGGAAGACGTCTCTTGGTTGGCCGGCGGCCTGGTCAGGAAGAACGCAAGTGCCCCAAGCAAAACCAATGCGCCCACGATTCCCGCTCCAATCAGCACGCCCTTGCCGCCCGAGCCCGAAGGGGCGTTTGCCTGGGTGGTGGCCGGTTGGGCTGCGGCTTGCACTGGTGTCCCGACGGGCATCGTCGGGTCAGCGACGGAGGCGGTTTCCACCCGCGCTCCGCACTGAGGGCAGAAACTGTTCTCCTCGTTGATGGACGCTCCGCAAGCTGGACAATACGCCATGATGCCCCTTCCGTCTGGGCTGCAAGTGCAGCTATCTGTATGATACTTGCAGTGAGATGGCTTTGCCAGACAAAGCGTCAACCTGTGGTCCTGACTGGAAGAATCGAGGTGCTCTCATGGCCGAAAACGATGCCGTGGTCGACCCCACCTTGCTTACGCGCGCGATTGCGTATGCGGCGCGGGCGCACGAAGGGCAGGTGCGCAAGGGCTCCGACATCCCGTACATCGTGCATCCGCTGGAGGCTGTGGCCGTCTGCGCAACGATGACAAGCGACCCCGTCGTCTTGTCTGCTGCCGTGTTGCACGACGTGGTCGAAGACACTGCTGCAACCATCGGCGACATCCGCAGCGAATTCGGCGACCGCGTGGCGCAGATAGTGGCGAGCGAGTCGGAAGGCAAGCGCGCGGATCGTCCTGCCGCCGACACTTGGGAAGAGCGCAAGCAGGAGGCGCTTGGCCACCTGGCCTCAACCGACGATGTCGACGTGCTGATGGTGTGCCTGTCCGACAAGCTCTCGAACATCCGGGCGATGCGACGCGATCTCGCAGAGCAGGGCGAAGCGTTGTGGAGCCGCTTCAACCAGAAGGATCCCGCCAAGCATGCATGGTACTACGGCAACATCGCGCGCATCTTGCGGCCCCGGCTTGGGCACACGGCAGCATGGCAGGAATTCGATGCGCTCGTCCGCGCCGTGTTCGGCGACGCGGCTGCAGCGGAAGCAGCCGCACGGTAGCAGGGCGCTGCCGTTCGCTTCCTGCCCTTGTGGGCGCGCGCGAAGGGCTCTAAGATAAGGAAACCGAACGCGTCTTCGAAGGAGGCCCCCATGAACAAGGAACTGTTCGATTACGTAGCCGAGCGCGCCGACATCCTGGTCGCATCCGAAGCCAGCACGCAGGTGACCAAGGACGCTGCCCAGGCTTGGAAGGATGCCGTGGCCGCCGATGCGAGCGACGAGGCCGTGGACAAGGCCACGACCGCCCTGCTCGATATCCTGGAGGGTCGTCCCACCACGATCGACGGCGTCATCGCCTTCGCCCAGGGCCCTGCCAAGGAGATGTTCGGCGAGGAGGCCGCCGCGCAGATGCTGGAAACCAGCCTGCAGCGCAAGGAGCAGGGCGCCAAGTACTGCAACTGCGACGCCTGCACCGCCGCCAGCGAGCTGCTTGCCAAGTTCGGCCGCATCGAGCTCTAGGCGCAGCGGCCCGGCGCAACCTAACAACTATCGGTGCGACGCCTCGTCCAAAGCAGGCGCGCGCCCATCCCACAAAAAACGGGCGACGGGTTGTTCCCGCCGCCCGTATCCATGCTTGGCCGAGCGCCGTAAGCGCTAGTTGGCTGCAGACACCTTCGAGTCCACGTGCATGCCCATGCCGGCGGTGTGCGCCGACACTTCGGAAGCCAGGTACAGCGCCGCGTTTGCAACCTCTTCGGGCTTGGCGTAGCGCTTGTCCATGGCGTACTGGCCGGCCAGCATGGCCTGGGCCTCTTCGTGCGTCATCGAGTCGCCGAAGAAATCCTGCTCGATGCGCAGCATCATCGGCGTGTCGACCGGGCCGGGGCAGATGTAGTTCACATGGATGCCCGCCGGGCCCATCTCCATGGCCACGCACTTGGTCAGGCCGGCCACAGCGTACTTCGAGCTCACGTACGCGCTGTTGCCCGCCGTAGGCTCGAACGCGGCGGCCGAGGCGATGACCACCACGGCACCCGAGCCCTTCTCGATCAGGGTGGGGGCGGCGTACTTCATCGTGAGCATGACGGCGAACACGTTGAGCGCGTAGGTCTTCTCGAAGATCTCGAGCGTCATGTCCTGCACGGGGTTCGCCTTGCCTTCGTAACCGGCGTTGGGGATGACCACGTCGAGCGTGCCGAAGTGCTCCTTGGCGGCCTCGACGAACGCCTTGATGTCCTCTTCCTTGTTCAGGTCGGCAACGAAGCCCTTGACCTTGTCGCCCGCGTCGAGCTCGGCTACCAGGGCATCGGCCTTTTCCTGGCTGGTGGACGAGAAGGCCACTTTGGCGCCTTCACCCAAGAATGCGCGCACGATCGCCGAACCGATGCCGCCCGTGCCGCCCGTTACCAATACCACTTTGTCCTGCAACTTAAGATCCATCATGACTCCTTTCGCGGATCCTTTGCGATGAGCACGATAATAGGAGCGGCCCCCGAAGACCTTGTGCACAAATCCAAGCGCGGGCGGAAACGCCCCAAGAGCGGCGCGTGCGGGTGCGTTGTTGTGCTCAGGTTGTGACGACGGGCGGCCTACCGGACGGCAACGGGGGTACGCGGAAGGCCGGCGTGGACCTGGGCGGGGTGGTTGTTGGCGTCCAGCACCTTCTGCAGCTCGCGCACCGGCAGCCCGAACGTGTTGTTGTGCTCGCTGATGTGCATGGCCACCACGTGCTCGAGTCCGGGGTGCAGCAACAGCTCGACTTCGGTGCAGCATTGCGCGTTCGACAGGTGCCCTTCGTCGGACAGGATGCGCTGCTGCAGCACGTAGGGGTACGGGCCCTCGCGCAGCATGATCACGTCGTGGTTGCTCTCGATCGCCAGGATGCGCACGTCGCCCAGCGCTTCGTGCGCCTCGGGCGTGACGAACCCGGTGTCGGTGGCATATCCCAGCGCATCGCCTTCCACCTCGAACCGAAAACCCACCGACGACGCCACATCGTGGCTGGTGGCAAAGGGCAGCACGCACATGCCCGCGATGTGCACGGGCTTGCCGGGATGCAGCTCGCGCTGTTCCACCAACGGCTCGACTTCGCGGATCTTCGGGCTTGCCTCGCGCACCAGCGGATGGGCGTAGAGCGGCGGTGTGCAGCCTTCCTTCGCCAGGCCGCGCATCACCACGCCCAGTCCCGACGTGTGGTCGGAATGCACGTGGGTGACAAGCGTCGCCTCGATTGCGCGCGGGTCCACGCCCAGCTCCTCGCAGCGCGCGAAGAAGTCCCGCTTGCAGATGCCGCAGTCGATCAGCACGCACCGGCCCGTGCCGCCGTCGCGCACGATGGCGGCGTTTCCCGAGCTTCCGCTTGCAAGTATGTTCAGTTCCAGCATGGCGCGTCCTTTCGCGGCTATTGTACCGCGCATGGCCCATGTATCCTTATAATCTAGGCAGCGACACAAGGAGGTGCATCCGCATGGTGGCCAATAGCAAGCAGAAGCTCAAGCTGCTGTACCTGTACAAGATGCTCGACGAGCAGACCGACGCCACGCATGGGCTGTCGATGACGCAGATCCTGCAGAACCTGGAAGCCGAAGGAATCACGGCCGAGCGCAAGGGCATCTACCGCGACTTGCGCGTCCTGGGCGAGTTCGGGTGCACCATCAACACGATCCAGCGCATGCCGGTGGAGTACACGATGGCAAAGCCGGGGTTGGACCTGGCCGAGCTGACGCTGCTGGTGGATGCCGTGCAGTCGAGCAAGTTCTTGACCAAGCAGACCGCCGACCGCCTGGCCAAGAAGCTCTCGGCGCTTGCCAGCGTGCACGAACGCAAGGCGCTGAAGGGCCGCGTGCACGTGGACGGGCGCGTGAAGAGCCAGTCCGATTCGGTGTTCTATAACGTCGACACCATCCACGAAGCGCTGCGCGCCAAGAAGAAGGTGTCGTTTCTGTACTACAAGTACGACGCGCACGTGCAGCCCGCGCTGCAGCACGACGGCAAGCCCTTCGTGCTCACACCGGTTCACGTGGTGTTCAGCGACGGGTTCTACTACGCGATCATGTGGTCCGACAAGTACGAGGACTTCGTGCGCTTCCGCGTGGACCGCATGAGGTTGGTGCAGCTCGACGAGCAGGCCGCCACGCGCAACGAAAAGATCGCCAACTACGATCTGGAGGATTTCGCCTACCAGTCGTTCGGCATGTTCGACGGCAAGGTCACGAGCGCCAAGCTGCTGGTGCAGCCCGAGGCCATGGACATCGTGGTGGACCGGTTCGGCACGGACGTAAAATCCAAGGTGCTCAAGGACGGCAGCGCCGAAGTGGTGGTGACGGTGCGCGAGAGCGCCCCGTTCTACGGGTGGATCGCCGGCACCGACGGAGCCGTGCGTCTGAGCGGCCCGAAACGCCTGGTCAAAGACTACCGCGCGTGGGTTGCCAGGCTGGCGTAGGCGCTCGGCGCCTGCCAAGTGCCACGTGCGCTCGTGCTGCGCGAGCGTTTGCCTGCTGTGTCGGGCTGCGTGTCGTTTGGCCGCCGGGGTTTGCCCTGCGCTTTCGCGGATGATTTTCGGGGTGTAGTATAGCAAGTACCAATAAACGGACTTTCATAGGCGTTCGGTCCCCTAGCATGCGAAGGGATGAACATGGCAAACCAGAAAGACCAGAAGCGCAAGCTGCTCGCCATCCAGAGGATCTTCCTCGAGAAGACTGATCCGTCCCACCCGCTCACGCTTGCGCAAATCACCGAAGAGCTGGCGGCTCTGGACATCGATGCAGAGCGCAAATCCATCTACGCGTGCATCGATGCGCTGCGCGAAGCGGGCATGGACATCCAGATGAAGCGCGACCCGTATCCGGCGTACTATGTGGATCGCAGGCACTTCACGCCAGGGGAGATGACCCTGCTGGTGGACATCGTGCGCTCGTGTCCCTCTATCACGAACGCCAATGCCGCCATGCTTACCAAGAAGATCATGGGGCTTGCCAGCGAAGGCCAGCTGGCCGGCTTGAAGGGCAGGATAGACGTCCCCGAGCGGGATCATCGGCGCAGCAAGTACCTGTTGTTCAATGTTCGCAAGATCCAGGAAGCTATACGTCGCAAGAAGCAGGTTG
>CACXFZ010000077.1 GCA_902767025.1 uncultured Coriobacteriaceae bacterium | reverse complement strand
TGCAACATGCTGGTCCGGCGTGAGCCCTTTGAAGGGCGAGTACTTGAATACCTCGGTTTCTTCAAGGTCTGAGATGGAGTGCTCCACCAACTCCATTTTCTGAAGCTCTTCCCAAAGCTCTTCGAACATCAAGGCGTACTCGGCCTTGGAGAAGTAGTTGGTGCTTGTCATCCCCTCGTTCTTGTTGGTCAACCGGTAGCGCCCGTCGGCATGCATCAGCCCGATGAGGCGATGCTCGTAGTCGGTGATCACCGACCCGTTGAACTCTTCGTTGTAGATGATGTTGACAGTGTCGAAGTCTTTCTTCTCTACGTTGGCGCCGTGTTGGCTGATACGCGTTGCCACGCTCGTCGTCTGCCCCACATACGCCTCGGTGTCGTTTGCAAGGATGTAGACCATGGGCCAATTGAGCACGCGGTCTTCCGCAAGATCGAGCATCCCGGTATCGAGCGGCTCGCCAAACTTGAACGGCGACCGGTCGACGATGAAGGGTGAGCCCGTTGGGGCCCCAGCCGAAACGGTTGTTGGCACCTCGATCATAGTTCGGAGTACTTCTTCGCGTTTCCCCTCGCCTTGTCCACTGGGTACTTCGCTTCGTTGACGTCGATTTTGTCGCACATGATATCGGGAAGGCTCACGCCGAGCGCCTCGGCCATGTAGGTGCAGTAGATTGCGATGTCGGCAAGTTCTTCGACAGCGTGCTCCCGGTTTTTCTCCACGGAAAGGTCTCCACCCGACCACTGAAACACTTCCAACAACTCGCCTGTCTCGATGGCAATGGAAATCGCGAGATCCTTGGGAGTGTGGAACTGCTTCCAGTCGCGTGCGTTTCTGAACGCAAGTGCCTTTTCGGCTGCTTCTTCAAACGTCATAGAGCACATCCTGTCCGAGTGGCTTGGTCGTTGTCGATATTGTACTATCTAAACTTCCAGCTCTTCGAAGGGCCTGTTCTTGATCCAAAGCCCGCACCTGCCCATAAGCCGCCAAGGACAACCGCTCCTTGAAGGTTTGCCGCCTTCTGGATTCCGTGCACTCCGCCATAAGACGGGCCGGACCGTGCAGAAGCCAAGGTATGGCAAGAAATCGTTTCGGGCGCACCTACCCCAAATCCACGAACGCATACTCATACGAAGGGGCAGCTCGACGCTCCAGCAAAGCACCGGGATCGCAGCAGAGCACGCGCGCCAAGGCTAGCACGTAATCGGCGCGTGCGTGGTTGATATCCTTCTGGCCCTGTTCGTACTGCTGAAGTGTACGCACAGGAACTCGAAAAGCCTTCGCAAGCTGACTCTGGCTTAAACCTGCAGCCAGCCGGGCCGTCTGCAGATTGGTGCGCCGCCGGCCTTCCTGCCCGATGCCATCAAGGCAATCGCAGAACTGCCGGATATCCATTTCGTGGTACGGCGTGTACATCGAACGCACCTGCTCGATGCTTACCCGCTTTTGTATGGCCGAAAACGTACTACCGCTCGCCCACTGGTAGAACGCCAAGGCCCAACCTGTCCAGAACTCACGCGATGGCACGTAGTCGGGCTCCCAGGATAGCGAAAGACGAGTACCGCGCTGACAGTCCCCTTGGCACAACACATCGAGCGCCAGTTCTTTCCCCGAACGCCCCGCGACTATTGCCGATTCCCCCGCTTCGAAGCGTGCGGCAACGCCGCTTTTCAGGAATTGGTCGTAAAACTCCTGCAAGCTGCAGTCGCACCCATTAACTGCAAAGTCAAGCATGGATCCCGGACACGTCTGGGCACCCGATACGTAACTGCCATCGTAGGCGACCATCGTTTTACGCTCCCCCTTGATTGATCACCGACATCGCATCAACTCTTGTTGTATCTCTGCCAACATAGACGCTCTTGCCTCAGTGCTCCGGTGTTGCTGAGTAGCGGAAGGAACGCCTGGCACGCACTGGCCAACCTTCCAATAACGGAAATCCAAGCTCGTTTTGGCACAGAATCGTACGCTGTGCACGTCATTTGAGCGCAAGTGCCATGAAAACGCACGGTATGCACGCGGCACAATAGCGAAACGCGTGCACAGCGTGCGTTTTCATGGCAGATTTGGATTGGATTCTCATGAGCCGCCCTTCGGGGTCGGCGACAGGCCAGACCCGCCCAGGCCCGGTCAGGCTAAGCGAGTGGCACCATGCGCGCTTCGTAGTCCTCGGCAACTACGGCTGCCACCAGGGTGTCGTCGTCGACGTCGTGCTCAAGCGAGACTACGGCTGTGCCGGCATCCAGGTCAACATCGGCGCTGGCTACGCCGTCCACGGCCTCGAGCGCCTTCTTCACGTGGGCGACGCACTTCTGGCACATCATGCCCTCAACGGCCAGCTTCTTGTTCATCAGGGCCTCCTTGGCTTGCTCTGCGGTGTTGTCTACGCCCGATTCTAGCACGGGAGAAGCCGCCTGCTCTCCAACCTCGCGCGCGCGGCTGCGCGCAACCCGTTCGCCCGAGCCCTCTTCCCACAGCGTGCGCGACTCGGCATGCGCAAACGCCGGCTTCCAGCCGCGCAGGCGCAGCGCGTTTCCCACCACGCACACGCTCGAAGCGCTCATTGCGGCGGCGGCGATCATCGGGTTGAGCGAGACGCCCAGCGGCGCCAGAACGCCTGCCGCCACGGGGATGCACAGGGCGTTGTAGAACAGCGCCCAGAACAGGTTCTGCTTGATGTTTCGCATCGTGGCGCGCGACAGCTGGATGGATGCCGGAACGGCCAGCAGGTTGTTGCGCACCAGCACCATGTCGGCCGACTCGATGGCCACGTCGGTGCCCGCGCCCACCGCGATGCCCACGTCGGCGCGCGCCAGTGCGGGGGCGTCGTTGATGCCGTCTCCCACCATGGCCACCACTCCCTGCTGGGAAAGCTCGCGCAGGTGGGCTTCCTTGTCCTGGGGCAGCACGTGGGCAATCGCCTGCGACGCCCCCACTTCGTCGGCCACGGCCCGCGCCGTTTGTTCGTTGTCGCCCGTGAGCATGATGCTCTCGACGCCCATCGCGGCAAGCTCGCGCAGCGCCCACGCACTCTCCTTCTTGGGAACGTCGGCCAGGGCGATCATGCCCAGCAGCTCGCCGTCGTGCGCGAAGAACAGCGGGGTCTTGCCATGTTGGGCCAGCTCCTGCGCCTGCTCCTCGAAACGCTCCAGCGCAACACCGCGCTCGAGCATCAAATCCCCGTTGCCCGCCAACAGCTCGCGCCCGTCCACCATGGCCGCAACGCCCATGCCGGCCAGCTGCCGGAATCCCTCCACCGTGCATGCCGCATCCACACGGGCGCCTTGCTCTTCCGCATGGGCCACGATCGCGCGGGCCAGGGGATGCTCCGACTTCCCTTCCACCCGCCAAGCGGCCGCCAGCAGCTCGTCTGCGCCAACGCCCGGTGCCGGGAGCACGTCGGTCACCTGCGGCGCGCCCGTGGTGATGGTTCCCGTCTTGTCGAAGACCACCGTGGCGGTCGCATGTGCCGTCTCCAGCGCCTCGGCCGACTTCACCAGGATGCCGGCGCGCGCGCCCTGCCCCATGCCCACCATGATGGCGGTGGGAGTGGCCAGGCCCAGCGCGCAGGGGCAGCTGATGACCAGCACGGTGATCGCATGGTTGAGCGCCTGGTGCACGCCGCCGCCCAGCACCATCCATGCCGCGAACACCACCAGCGCGATGCCGATGACCACCGGCACGAACACGCTCGCGATCTTGTCGGCCATGCGCTCGATGGGCGCTTTCGTGGAGGTGGCTTCGTCCACCAGCCGGATGATCTGAGCCAGCGACGTGTCCTGCCCCACGCGCTCGGCGCGCATGCGCATCCAGCCCGATCGGCACACGGTGGCGCCGGTGAGCCCATCGCCGGGCTGCTTGTCCACCGGCACGCTCTCGCCGGTCAGGGCGCTTTCGTCCACGCTGCCCGTGCCTTCCAGCACCACGCCGTCGCAGGGCACCGACGCGCCCGCCCGCACCACGCAACTGTCGCCCACGCGCACCTGCGCCACCTCGACCTCGACCTCCTGGCCGTCGCGCACCACGATGGCGGTCGCGGGCGACAGGCTGGCCAGCGCCTCGATGGCACCGGTGGTCTTGCGCTTGGCGCGCGCCTCGAAGTACTTTCCCAGCGTGATCAGCGCCAAGATCATGCCCGCCGAATCGAAGTACAGGCCCATCACGCCCTGGTGAGCCGCATGCACATCGCCTGCACCCAGAGAAGTCGCGATGGCGTACAGGCCGTACAGGCTGTAGGCGATCGAGGCCGTGGCACCCAGGGCAATGAGCGAATCCATGTTGGGCCCGCCGTGCAGAAGCGTCGAGAATCCGCGCGTGAAATATGAGCGGTTCACAAACACGATGGGTGCCAGCAGCAGAACCTGCACCAAACCGAAGGGCAGCATGTGGGCGGGGTTGTGCGCGTCGAAGGGCACCGGCCAGCCGAACATCGAGCCCATGCACAGGTAGAACAGCGGGATGCCGAAGGCCAGCGACACGATCAGGCGCATGCGCATGTGGCGCTCCTGGGCCTCGCGGGCCTGGCTCGCCGCGCTCGCCCCTGCCGCGGCGGCAGCATCGGACCCGCCGGTCGCGTCGTCTCCATCTTGGCGCACGGCAGCTCCGTAGCCTGCCTTGTCCACGGCCGCGCAGATGGCGGCAGTCGCCTCCGGGGAGCCGTCGTAGACCACGTCCATCGTGTTCTTCAGCAGGTTCACCTGCGCGTCTCGCACGCCTTCTACCTGGGAAGCAGCCTTGTGGACTCGCGCGGAACATGCTGCACACGTCATGCCGGTGATGTCGAATGTTCGTTTCACGCCCCCATGATACAACGGCACGGAAACACTTGCGGGGCGATTCCGCCGCGCGCCGGCATTATGAGATAGACTAGCCCTGTTTCATCAAGAAGGAAGGAAACCCTATGATCACCGGATTCGTCTTGTTCCTGCTGATTGCGCTTGTCGTGCTGCTGTTCTTCGGCAAGAGCATCTTCTTCATCGTGCACCAGCAAGAGGCTGTCATCATCGAGCGCCTGGGCAAGTTCCACCGCATCGCCGGCCCCGGCTGGCGCGTGAAAGTGCCCTTCATCGACCAGAAGGTCACGCGCGTGTCGCTGCGCACGATGAAGGAAGGGTTCCAGCTCGATGCGAAGACCTCCGACAACGTGACCATCGTGCTGAACGTGTCGGCGCAGTACCATGTGGACTTCAACTGGGGCGCCTCGCAGGAGGAGTCGGGCATCTACCGCAGCTACTACATGCTGGCCCAGCCCATCGAGCAGATGCGCGACTACCTGGCCGACGCGCTGCGCTCGTCCATCCCCAACTACACGCTCGACGAAGTGTTCGAGAAGAAGGACAACATCGCCAACGACGT
>CACXFZ010000076.1 GCA_902767025.1 uncultured Coriobacteriaceae bacterium | reverse complement strand
GTGGACGCGTGCATCTTGGCTTCCTCTTCGGCCATGGCGGCATCGACGGCGCGGTTGTCGGCATCGGCCATGTCGATGGCCGTCTTCACGGCGGACGCCTGCTTCGAGCGGCCACCGCCCACCAGGGCACCGTGCTCGAACTCGAAACGGCCGACCTCGGTGCCGTACTTCTGGATGAGCTTCTGGTTCTTCGGCTCACGCGACTTCCAGATGGAGTACAGCGGCGTCGCGATGGCGATCGAGCTGTAGAAGCCCACCGCCAGGCCGATGACCATGGCGAACGCGAAGTCCTTCAGCGTCTCGCTGCCGAACAGCAGCATGAACAGCACGGGGATCAGCGACGTGATGGACGTGTTGATCGAGCGCACGAACACCTGGTTGAGCGAATGGTTCGCCATCGTCATGAAGGTGCACTTGATCTCGGAGTTCTGCATGTTGTCGTTGATGCGGTGGAACACGACCACCGTGTCGTAGAGCGAGTAACCCAGGATCGTCAGCAGCGCGGCGATGGTGTTGGGGTTGAGCTCGCGGCCGAGCAGCGCGTAGGCGCCCACCACGAACAGGATGTCGTGCAGCAGGACGACGACGGCCACCACGCCCATCTTCGGGTCGCGGAAGCGCACCGAGATGTAGGCGATGACCAGGATGAACGACACGATCAGCGCCAGGAACATCGACCGCACGATCGAGGGCCCCCAGTCGGGGCTGATGGTGTCGACCTGGAAGCTTTCGGTGGACAGCCCCAGGCTTTGCGCGACCTGCGTGGCCGTTGCCGCGGCATTGGTCGCGTCGCTTTCGGTGGTGCGCACGATGAAGCCGGCCTCGCCACCCGTTTCGGTGGTCTGGATGACCGCGTCGGGCTCGCCCGCTTCGTTGAACGCGCTGCGCATCTGGTCGAGCGAGATGTCGCCGGTGGCGTTGAACTCGACGGACGTGCCGCCCTGGAACTCGATGCCCAGGTTCAGGCCGCGGATGCCGATCAGGCCGATGGCGATGACCACGGCGGCACCCGCCAGGGCCAGGAAGACCTTGCGGTACTTCAGGAAGTTGATGTCATGCTTCAGGAAGCGCCCGCGCAGGCCCTCGATGGCATCCGATGCCGCCAGGCCGGCAGCACCGCCCTTGCGCTGCGCCAGCGCGCGGTTGTCTTCGCGGTTGATGGCCTCTGCCGACGCGGTGGTCTCCACCGTCTCGCCTTCGGCGTCGGCGAGCACCTGGTAGACCTCGGCGGCGTTCTGGCAGTCGGTCACGCCCCAGAAGCCCGGGTTCTTGGCGATCTGTCCCGGTGCCAGCAGGCGGATGATGGGCGCCTTGAAGATGAGCATCATCACGATGTCGCACACGATACCCAACGCAAGCGTCAGACCGAAGCCCTTGACGCCCGACGACGCCAGGAAGAACAGCGTCAGTGCGGTGACCATCGACACCAGGTCGGCGTCGATCGAGGTCATGATGCCGTGGCGCACACCGGTGATGGACGCCGAGCGCACGCTGCGCCCGAAGCGGATCTCTTCTCGGAACCTCTCCAAGGTGAGGATCGACGAGTCGGCCGCCATACCGATGGTGAGCACGATGCCGGCCACGCCGGACAGCGACAGGCTGAACAGGCCGAAACGCGACAGCAGCGCGAGCAGGCCCAGGTAGAGCACGGCGAACACGGCCATCGCAGCGGCCGTGATCAGGCCCAGGCCGCGGTAGAACAGCAGCAGGTAGAGCATGACCAGCAGCAGGCCGATGCCGGCGACCAGCACGCCGGTGGACAGGGCTTCCTGGCCCAGCGTGGGACCGACCGTCTGGCTCTGGGAGTAGGTGAACGACACTGGCAGCGAGCCGCTTTCGAGCACCGTCTTCAGGGCCTTGGCCTGGTCTTGCGTGTAACCGCCGGTGATCTGCACCTGGCCGTTGGGGATCTCGGACTGGACCGCGGGGGCCGAGTTGACCTCGTTGTCCAAGATGATGACGATCTTGCCATGGTCGCCGACCAGGTCGCGGCTGGCCTCGGCGAAGGCCTGCGCGCCTTCCGCGTCGAGCTGGATGTCAACGGCCCAGTCGATGCTGCCTTCCGGGCGGTCGATGTTCACGCGCTCGATGTTGGCGCCCGTCACGATGGGCGTGTAGGTGCCGTCCTCGACGATGATCTTGTTCGAGGTTTCGGCCGGCAGCCTGTTGCCGTAGTCGTCGGTGAAGTAGCTCGTGCCGTCGATCTGACCCGAATCGATCTTCTGCTTCACGTCCTCGTCGGTGAACGAGTCCAGGCGGGCGAACTCGAGCTTGCCGGTCTTGCCGATGGCGGCCAGCGCTTCGGCCGTGTCGGACAGGCCGGGAATCTGCACGAGGATCTGGTTGCCGCCCTGGCGCTGCACCGTGGCCTCGGAGGCGCCCAGTGCGTTAACACGGCTTTCGATGATGTCGCGGCTGGTTTCCATGTCCGCATCGGAGACCGTGCCGCCCTCGGTGCTGTTGGCCGACAGGACCACCGACAGGCCGCCCTGGATGTCCAAGCCCTGGTTGATGCGCTCCGCCGGGGGCATGAATGCGATGACCGAGAGCACCACCAGGATGGTGGTGAGCACCAGCAACCAAACGTTGCGTCGGTCGTGCTTTACCGGAGCCTTGCGCGTTTCCTTCGTCGAGTCCGCCATGAGAACCTGTCTTTCCTTGTCGGTTATTCAAGATGCGCCCGCCTCCCTACTGGCGGATTGCGCATCCACGTTACACAGCAACTAACGAATTATGCCACACGCGCGCAATCGACGCTGCCCTCCGAACGCAAAACATCACATGCCACACGCAGTTTCCATGCGAGCGCAGGCTTCCAGATTATCGCGGCCAGCGATTGGGCGGCCGGATGCGTGCCTGTATGATATGTCCATGCGCAGGCTCGAAGAAAAACCAGTGACCAGGCAGCTGCCCGAAGCCGAACAGGTCATGCGCCTCTACGCCGAGGCCTTCCCCGACGAAGAGCGCATCCCCGAAAGCGAGCTGTGGCAGATGGCATGCCGCGAGCAGGTGGAATTCACCGCGTACTACGACGTGGGCACCTTCTGCGGCTTCACGTTTTGCATCGATGCGGGGTGCTACCTCTACATCGTCTATCTGGCCGTGGATGCGCAAGCGCGCGCAAAAGGCTACGGGTCGCGCGTGCTGGCCCAGCTGCGCGAGCGGCACCCGCATGCCACGTTCGTGCTGGAAATCGAACCGCTCGACGAAGACGCGCCCAACCTACACCAGCGCATCAAGCGCCTGGCCTTCTACGAGCGAAACGGCTTTACCGAAACCGGCTACGACCTCTACGACGAGGCGATGCGCTACACGGTCCTGCACGCGCCGCCAGCAGAGAGCGCAAGCCAGGCCTTCGACGCACAGGCTTTCAAAGAAGCCGTCGGGGTGCAGATGGGCGACTACCACTTCGAACTGAGGCCCGCTCGGACGCGGCGGGGCCAAGAACCGGCCTAGTAATCGCGCGCTGCGGGACTGGCCATCCATTCCTGGTAGAAATCTTCGTACGCATCGGCCTCGATGGCCTGGCGCGCCCGGCGCATCAGGTCGAGCAGGTAGAACAGGTTGTGCTGCGACAGGAGCACGGCTCCCAGCATCTCGTCGCTTTTCACCAGATGACGCAGGTAGGCGCGCGTGTAGTTCTGGCATGTGGGGCAGCTGCACGCATGGTCGAGCGGCGTGAAATCGCGCGCATAGCAGGCGTTGCGCATGTTCATGCGGCCCGTGCTCGAAAACGCCGTGCCCATGCGGGCCGTGCGCGTGGGAAGCACGCAGTCGAACATGTCCACGCCTTCGTGCACCGCGCGCACCAGCGTGGTGGGGTTGCCCACGCCCATCAGGTAGCGCGGCTTGCCCTTGGGCATGTGCTCGCTCACCAGCGGGGTGAGTG
>CACXFZ010000075.1 GCA_902767025.1 uncultured Coriobacteriaceae bacterium | reverse complement strand
TTGCACAGGCCGCCGCCCATGCCCGGAGCGAGCCTGTCGTTGATGATGATGCGCCCGTCCTTGTATCCGCGGCGTGCGGTCGTGTTGCCCACCGTGTGCCAGAACGAGAACGTCTCGCCCGGGTGTATCACCAGGCCGTTGATGGCTGCGGAAGCTAACTCGATGTTCGTGGCCTTGTTGTACTGCAGCTCGGGATCGATGCCGGGGCCCCGCTTGATCAGCCCGCACGAGTGGCTCGCGATCACGTAGGGGAGATTCTCGTCGAGATGGGTGCGTGCGAAACGCTCGTTGCTGCGCGCATCGGTTGCATGGCGGCGCATCGTTTCCTTGCGCTCGGATATGGCATAGCAGGCAGGGCTGATGCTGCTGAAGGAGATCTCGCGGCGCAGGAACCGCCGTACTTGCACGGGGAGCGCCTCCGAAGCGCCCGTCGCGCGCTCTTTGCGCTTCAGGTACCTGCCGAGCACCACGCTTTCCGCGGCCCGGCGCTTGCCCTTCGGGCCATCGTCGTAGTAGCCGATGTACTTCACCAGGATATTGTCGATTCCCAGTTGGTTGGCTCCCAGCACGTCGGTGAACACCTGGTCGCCGATGCTGATCACCTGGTTCTTGGGAAGGTCGAGCCTGGCCAGGGCTTCCACGAACCCGCGCGCCTTTGGCTTTTCGGCGTCGCATACGTAGGGGCAGTCGATGTTCGCCAGGAATCGCTCGATGCGGGGCTTGTCGTTGTTCGAAAGCAAGATGGTCTTGAAGCCGATGGCCTGGACCGTGCGGAACAATTCGTCGACTTCCGGGACGGAATCTTCCCCGTGGGGCACCAGCGTGTTGTCTATGTCGAACATGATGCCGCGGTAGCCGGCATCGAACAAAGCCTGGTAGTCGATGTCGAACACGCTTTCGACGTAGTCGTTAGGATAGAACCGTTTCAGCATCATGCTCCTTGCAGGTTTGCGTCGCACGACGTGCTTGGGGGAGTGCAGACGCCAAACAAGACAATGATACCTCTTTCCCGTACCGTCCAAGGCCGTGGGTTACAATGCAGGGAGGAAACCTTGAAGCGAAAGGGCGGCATGGCACAACCGGAACTCATCGTGATGCTCACGCACCATGACCTTACCGTCGCAAATGCTGCAGAGGTCTTCGAGCAGTGCAAGAACTCGCAGGCGAAGTACTGGGGCTTCAAGGAAGAGCCCCTGCCCCTGGAAGAATCCAAGGAACTGTTCGCGGCAATGAGGCAGGCTGGCAAGCAGACCGGGCTCGAAGTGGTTGCCTACACCGAGGACGAATGCCTGGCGGGTGCGAAAATGGCCGTTGCCTGCGGGTGCGACATGCTGCTGGGCACGCTGTTCTTCGACTCCGTGAACGAGCTGTGCCTCGAATCCGGGATACGGTACTTTCCGTTCGTGGGCAAGGTGAGCCAGCGTCCTTCGATCCTGGAGGGCACGCTCGAGGGCATGGTGGCCGAAGCGCAGGAGTACCTGGCCAAGGGCGCCGCGGGCATCGATTTGCTGGGGTATCGCTACACGGGCGATGCGGCCTGGCTCAACCGGGAATTCTGCGCACGGGTCGATGTGCCGGTGTGCCTCGCTGGGAGCGTGAACAGCTACCAGCGGCTTGACGAAGTGAAGGACGCCCACCCCTGGACGTTCACCATTGGCGGCGCGTTCTTCGAGAACAGGTTCGGCGGCACGGTGAGCGAGCAGATCGACAAAGTGTGCACGTACATGGCTTCCGCCTAGTCCGACGCGCAAGAAAAGAGCCCCGGGGCGTTTCCGGGGCTCTTGCAGTTCTTGGCGCGACCTTGCTAGTTCGTTGCTGCAGCGGCGTTGACGGTGGTGTTGGCGTTCGCGTCTGCGGCGTTGTTGGTGTTGCCACCCGTGTTGCCCCCGCCGCTGTCGGTGTTGCCACCGGTGTTGCTGCTCGAACTCGAGCTGCTCGGCTTCTTCTCTTCCTTCTTCACGGTCACGATCAGCTGCGTGTCGCGCTCGATGTTGGTCATCATGCCCGACGTGGTGCCGCTGTAGTCGTTGCCGTTGCTGTCGGCCACCGACACGATCTCGTAGTCGCTTTGCACGTTGATCCAGAACGACACGGCCTCGCCGTCTTCGACGGTCTCGTGGCTCAGGGTCACGGTGGCGCCCGTGCTCTGGGCCCCCGTGGTGTCGACGACCGTGGAGGTCACGGTGTGCTTGCTCACGCCGGTGCTGATGGTGATGGTGACCTTGCTGCCCTTGGGCAGTTGCTCGCCGGCCTGCGGCTGCTGGGCCATGACCTTGCCGCTTTCGATGGACTTGCTGGTGTCGTAGAGCACCTCGACGTCGAATCCGGCGTTGCGCAGCGAGTTCGTCGCCGTTTCCTCGTCTTGCGTCATCACGTTGGGGACGGCAACCGACTCGATGCCCAGGGAAAGCACGAAGGTCACGGTGGCGCCGCGGTCGATCATCGAGCCGGCCAGCGGGTTCTGGCTGAGCACCAGCTCGGCGGGAACGGTGTCCGAATGCAGGGCCGCCCCCTCGTTCGCCTTCAGTCCGGCAGCTGTGAGCGCGTCGCGCGCCTGTTGGGCGTTCATGCCCGCCAGATCGGGTACGGCAACCTGGTCGCGTCCCTTGGACACGTTCAGGTTGATGACGGTGCCGGGGGCGACGTGGCTGCCGATTGGCGGGTCGGTGCTGACGATCATGCCCGCACCCACGTTGTTGCTGAACACCTCCGTCTGCGTGCCGACCTCGAACCCTTCGTCGCGCAGCTTCAGCATGGCCTTGTCCACCGACAGTCCGGTGACGTCGGGCACGGTTTCGGTGCGGTTGAGCCAGGAGTACACGCCGGCAGCCAGGGCAACCAGGGCGGCGAGCGCCACCAGGCCGATGATCAGGTTTCGCCTGCGCTTGCGCCGCGCCTCGATCTCGGCGTCTTCGGCGACCATCGTGCGCGCTGGCATACCAGCGGCTTGGCCGCCTGCATGCGCACCGTTGACCGCGTTCATCACGGTGGTGTCGTCGGGCTGCATCCCGCCGGCTTCGAAATCGTAGTCGAAGTCGTAGTTGTACTCGAAGTCGTCTTCGTAGTCGAAGTTGTACATGCTGGGCATCAGGCGCGTCGGCTCGTCGTTCACGCGCACGGTCTTGCCTGCCAGGAAGTCGTTGAGGGCGTGCTTCATGTCTCCGACCGTGGTGAAGCGCGCGCCGGCGTCCTTCTGCATGGCCCGCAGGATGATCGACTCCAGGCTGGGGTCGACGCTGGGGTTGACCTGCGTGGGCGGAATCGGCTGCTCGCTCACCTGCTTCATGGCCACGCTCACCGAGTCGGGGCCGTCGAAGGGGAGCGTGCCGGTGGCCGCCTCGTAAAGCACCACGCCCAGCGAGTAGATGTCGCTGGCTGCGGTGAGCTCCTTGCCCTGCGCCTGCTCGGGCGAGATGTAGTGGGCGGTGCCCAGGACCGCCGACGTCTTCGACATCACCGAGTTCTTGGCACGGGCGATGCCGAAGTCCATCACCTTCACGTTGCCGTCGGGCTGGACCATGATGTTCTGCGGCTTGATGTCGCGGTGCACGATGTCCTGGTTGTGCGCAACCGAAAGGGCCTGGCACACCTGGGCGCCGATTTCGGCGACCTTGCGCTGGTTGATGGCGCCGCGCTGCTTGATGGCCGTCTTCAGGTCGCTGCCGCGGACGTACTCCATGACGATGTAGTAGGTGCCGCCGTCCTGGCCCCAGTCGTAGACGTTGACGATGAAGGGACTTTGGAGGTTGGCGGCCGCTGCGGCCTCCTGGCGGAAGCGCTGGGTGAATTCATGGTCGCTGGCGTATTGCGGAAGCATGACCTTCACGGCAACGCGCCTGCCCAGCACGCGGTCTTGCGCCTGGTAGACCTCTGCCATGCCTCCGACGCCTATGCACTCTGTAAGCTCATAGCGGTTATCGAAAACCTTGCCAATCATGTTCCCGCTCACGAATAAACTCCTTTTGGACCCATGCTGTCGGCAGTTCGAATAGTACGAAGATTTGGTGTGCGAACAGCATAACTCATTTACAGCACTCCTTGAACGGAAAGCGCTGTTGTTAACACATTATTAGCCCGCATGGCGGCGTTCAAACCGCCTGCCGAACCTTGCTCCAAAACGATGGCCACGACGACCTTGCTGTCCTTGGCCGGGCCGAAGCCCACGAACCAGGTGTCGTCCACCGGTTTGCCCGTTTCCGCGGTGCCCGTCTTGCCGGCGATCGTCACGCCGGGGATGGCCGCTGCCGTGCCCGTGCCCTTGGTGATGACGCCTTCCAGCACGCGCGTCACGCGCTCGGCCGTCTCGGGGCGCATGGTAGTCGACAGCACCTGCGGAGTGGCCACCGAAGTCCGTTCGCCGTTGGCGTTGTAGACGGTTTCGACCAGGTAGGGGTTGAGCAGCACGCCTTCGTTGGCGATGGCGCATCCCACCATGGCCATCTGCAGCACGCTCACCTGCGGGCCGGCGGGGCTTTCGTGCTCGCCGACGGGCTGGCCGATGGCCGCCCAGGCCGTTTCCCACTTGGTCATATCGTGCCAATCCGGCATCAGCGACTGCACCAGGGGCAGGTCGAAGGCCACTTGGGTGTTGAACCCGAACAGCTGCGCGGTGTTCACCAGCAGCTCGGGGCCGATCTGCTCGCCGAGCTGGCCGAACACGGTGTTCGACGAATACCAGGTGGCCGCCTCCAGCGTGAGCTGGCCCAGGTCCTGGTGGTCGTAGTTGTACACGTTGGCGCCGTCGATCCAGATGCTGCCTGGGCTGTCGTAGACGGTGGTCTCGTTCGCGATGTCGTTTTCCAGGGCGGTGGCAAGCGAGACCATCTTGAACGTCGAGCCCGGCGCATACAGCGCCTGAGTCGCGCGGTTCAGAAGCGGGCCGTCGGTGCCTTCGCCGGCGGACAGCAGCGCCTCGTAGTCGCCGGCGCTGTAGGTGGGCGAGCTTGCCAGCGCGAGTACGGCGCCGGTTTCCGGATCCATGACCACGCAGGCGCCGTTGTATCCTTCCAGGGCCTCCTGGGCGGCCTGCTGCACGCGCGAGTCGATGGTCAGCTGCACGTCGTTGCCCGGCTTGGATATGCCGGCGTAGTAGTTCAGCACGTCGGTCCAGTCGCCGAAGTTGCTGGCGCCCTTCAGCGTGTCGTTGCACGAGCTCTCGACGCCGGTGGTGCCGTAGCGCGCCGACGAGTAGCCCACGACATGCGAGGCCAAATCCCCTGCCGGGTACACGCGCGTGTACGTGCCGTCTTCGGCCAGCTCGCTGCGGGCGAGCACGACCCCGTCGGCGGTGGATATCGTGCCCCGTTCGCGCAGGGCCTCCTTGGTGGTGGTGTGGTCGTTGGCGGGCATGTTGCGGTATTCGTCGGCGTTGACGATCATCAGCATGGTCAGGTTGGCCACCAGCGCGGCGAACAGCAGGCTGAACACCACCATCAAACGCGTCAGGCGCCTGCCCAGCGACACGCGGCCCAGCACGCCGGTCTCGCGCAGGCTGGGCGACGTCACGCCGGCGGTCATCTCGGCCTCCACGCCGGTGCCCTCGTCGCCGCAGCGCATCAGCAATCCGACGGCGATGAAGCTCGCCAGAAGCGACGAGCCGCCCTGGCTCACGAAGGGAAGGGTCAGGCCCGTCAGCGGGATCAGGCGCGTCACGCCGCCTACGATGATGAACGCCTGCAGCACGATCGACGAGGTCAGGCCGACGGCCGCAAACGAGCTCACATCGCTTTTCGCGCGCGCGGCGGTGAGCATGCCGCGGATCGCGAACAGCAGGTACAGCAGCAGCACGCCAGCGCCGCCCAAAAGGCCGGTTTCCTCGCAGATGGCCGCGAAGATGTAGTCGCTTTCCACGATGGGGATGGCGTCGCACATGCCCTTGCCGATGCCGACGCCGAACAGGTCGCCGTCGGCCATCGAGAAGATGGCCTGCGAAAGCTGGTAGCCCGTGTCCTGCGGGTCGGCAAAGGGGTTGAGCCAGGTGCTCACGCGCACCTGCACATGCTCGAACAGCCCCCACATCGCGAAGGCGCCGATGGCTGCCAGCACCAGGGCGAACACGACGTAGGAGGTCTTGCCGCTTGCCACGTAGAGCATGCTGATGAACACGAAGAACACCACCAGGGCGCTGCCCAGGTCCTTCTCGAACATGACGATGATCAGCGACAGGCCCCACATGAGCAGCAAGGGGAGCAGCGTGCGGAAGTCTGGCAGGCTGAACGGCCCCAGGCGCCAGGTGAACACGCTGAGCATCTCGCGGTTTCCCGCCAGGTAAGCGGCCAGGAACAGCACCACCAGCACCTTGGCGAGCTCGCCGGGCTGGAAGCTGAACTGGCCGATGGACAGCCAGATGCGGCTGCCGTAGATCTCCTGCCCGACGACCGGGAGCAGCGGCGAGAGCAGCAGCAGGAAGCCGCCGAGCATGAGCGTGTACTTGTAGTTTGCTATGCGGTCGATGTTGCGTACGAGCACCAGCGCCAGGACCATGCCCGCGATGCCGGCGTAGAGCCATCCGACCTGGCGTACCGCCAAATCGGGAGCCAGCCGGGTGACGAAGGCGATGCCGATGCCCGCCAGCGCGAACGACACCGGCAATATGGCCGGGTCTGCTCCGGGAGCCAAGCGCCTGATGGCAAGGTGGGCCAGTGCGAAGGCGCCGATGATGCCCAGGGGCACACCGAGCGTTTCGGCATCGACGTGCTGGCCCTGGTTCACCACGATCATGGCGTAGGGCAGCAACACCAAAGGCGTTGCCAGAAGCAAAAGGAACAGCTCTGCGTTGCGCCGTGTCATTGGCCGGTTCCCGTCGCGCCCGCGGCGGCGTTCGGGTCGTAGTAGCCGCCCGTGGCGTCAGTGTAGCCAAGCGAGTAGTCCTGGTAGCCACCCGTGCCGTAGTAGCCGTAGAGGGGGTTGCCGTATGCGTCGTAGCCGGTGACCGTGCCCGCATAGGTGTAGGCACCCGCATCGTATGCATAGGCGTTCGCGCCCGTTGCTTCGACGGCGGCCTGGTCGGTTTCGGGCTTCTGGGGCTCCTCGTCGGTTGCGCCGGCGGCGTCGCCGGACTCGCCGAGCTTCTGCCCCTTGTTCTTCTCGGCCTTCTTGGCCGCCTCTTCGGCGATTTCCTGCTCGTACTGGGCGACCAGGGCGTTGGCAGCTTCCATGTTGTCGACGCGGATCACGCCCTGCTCGAGCCGGTTGGCGGTGCCGGGCTGCAGATCGGACACGTTCACGTCGGTGACGTGGTCCAGGTGCGACAGGCTCATGCCCAGCACGGTGTCGGGCGTTCCCTGGTACACGGCCACCTTTCCGTCTTGCGCGGTGAGGTAGGCCGTGTGCTGGGAGATCTGGTACCCGCCGTAGAGCACGCCGGCCACCACGGCTGCCAGCAGCAGCACGATGAAGATGGCCCAGGCGCGGCTCTTGCGGCGCGACTTGCGCTGTTTGGCGGCGGCGTTGCCTTCGACGTCGACGACGATGACGGTGATGTTGTCGTGCCCGCCTTCGGCGATGGCCTGGTTCACCAGCGTGCTGGCGCATCGCTGCGGGTCGCGCACGCGCATCAGCGTGTTCAGGATCTCGTCGTCGCTCACCATGGTCGACAGGCCGTCGGAGCACAGGAGCAGGCGGTCGCCTGCCGCGACGTTGAGCTCGTAGAGGTCGGGTTGCATGTCGGGGTCGCTGCCCAAGGCGCGCGTGATCACCGAACGCTGCGGGTGCGTGCGCGCTTCTTCCTCGGACAGCTCGCCGGCTTCGATCATGTCGGCCATCAGGCTGTGGTCGCGCGTGAGCTGCTGCAGTTTGCCCGCATGCATCAGGTAGGCCCTGCTGTCGCCCACCTGCGCGATGGCCAGCCGCTCCTTTTCGAGCACGGCGGCGGTGAGCGTGGTGCCCATGCCGGCCCGTCCCTTGGCGCGCGCCGCGTTGATCACGGCGTAGTTGCTGGACGCGACCGCCTGGGCCAGGGCTTCAGTGTCGGCCGTGGGCGGGGTCAGGTCGGCAAGCGTGCGCACGGCGATTTCGCTGGCGACCTCGCCTGCCGCGTGGCCGCCCATGCCGTCGGCCACGGCGTAGAGCGGGGGCGCGACGATCAGCGAGTCCTCGTTGTGCTCGCGCACGCACCCGATGTCGGTGCGGCTGCCGAACGCCGCGTTCACGGAGTCTTTGGCATGTGCACTGGGACGCGACATCAGGCAAACCTCACGCGAATCGCCACGTCGCCGATGGTCACCACGTCCCTGTTACGCAGGCCTGTGGCGCCCATGATCTGGTTGCCGTTGACGGTGGTGCCGTTCGTGGACCCCAAGTCCTCGACGAACAGGTTGTTGCCCATCAGGGTGAACCGGGCGTGGCGGCCCGACACGTAACTGGCGCCGATCACGATGTCAGCGCCGGGGTTTCGCCCGACGATGACGGGCCCATGCACGGCAATCTGCACGCCGCGCAGCTCCTTGGGGCCCTTCTCGACCGCGATGGTCCAGGTCTTTTCCTTCTTGCGCTGGCCGCGCACGATGCCGATTCCCGTTTTCATGATGGCGAACAGGAACAGGTAGAGCAGTGCCACGAAGAGCAGGCGGGCGGCAAGAAGGGTAACGTCGATCATGATGCGCTGCCTTTGCCCTCTACTTCAGCGTGAAGGCGAAGTCGGTGGTGCCGATGCGGATGTGGTCGCCTTCCTGCAGTGCGTGCGTGGTGATGAACTGGCCGTTCACCTCGGTGCCGTTCGTGGAGCCCAGGTCGGTGATGGTCCAGACCCCCTGGGGCTCGTAGCGAAGCTCCGCATGGCTGCGGCTGGCGTTGATGTCGTCCAGGGCGATGTCGCTCTTGCTGCTGCGCCCCATGATCAGGCGGTTGCTGGCAAGGTCGACGTACTGGTTCGTCGCCATGTCCACCAGACGTGCGCGCACGGCGTTCTGGTCGGAAATGGCGTTGACCTGGCCCGCCCCGGCCGCGAACACGGCCGTGTCGGGGGCCTCGTAGTACGCATGCTGCCCGGCGAAGTCCTGCGCCATGCCGCGCGGGTCGGCCGGGTCCTCGTCGTAGGAGTCCATCATGTCGAGGCCCGACAGGTCGGCTTGCGGCTGCGGGGCGGCGTACGTCTGCACCAGCGTGGACGCGCTGGGCACTGCGGGTACCACAGGCTGCGCGGGCACCACGGGGGCCATCTCGGGATACACGGGAGCGATTTCGGGCTGTGCGGGAATGGGCTCGACCGCTTCGATTTCGGGAATCGCGGGCACCGCCGGGACGAAGGGCTCGTCCTCGAGGATGGCCGGCTCGGGCTCGATCTCGGCGACGGCGGGCACGGAAACGGGCTGGCTGTCGGTTGCGAAGTCGAGCGAGGTGGAAGGGCCGTTTTCCTGGTAGTCGTCCCAGTCCTGGCTGTTGAACGTGAACTCGCCGTAGTCGATGCTGCGGTCGATCTCGTTTTCGGGGACGTAGGGCAGCGGCTGGTAGGCGGCGTGTTGTTGCGCAGGAGCCGGAGCCGGCTCGGCAGCGGGCGCCGGGACGGGCGCCGGGGCAGGGGCAGGGGCAGCTGCCTGCTGCTGGCGCGGCTGAGGGGCTGCTGCCTGCTGCGGTGCCTCGTAGGGGCTGGGGCGCTGTCCCCCGCCCAGGCCGTAGCGGGTCATCTCCTCCTGGCGCAGCTGGGCGATGATCGGAGCGCTCACCAGCTCCGCCACCACGTCGAACTTGCCGCGGCGCAGGCCCTCGTCCACGATGAAGCGCACCAGCGGCTGGCCGTCCATCAGGAAGCCTTCCTCGGCGGCCTTGGCGCTCAGGTAGGTTTCGGTTTCGCCCGCGAGCGTGGGGTAGTACCCGAACAGGCGCGTGTCGTCCTGGGGGCTCACCAGCACGGTGTAGAGCGTGGGGGCGTACTGCTTTCCGGCACCCACCATCTTCTCGCGGTGCATGGCGCGTTCCGCCTTCTTCGATATCTGCACAGGGGACAGCGGCGCATTGAACACCTTGTTGGCTGCGCCTTCGACACCGTCTTCCATGTGACGTTCAAAACGAGAGAAAAAACCCATGGGTGCTCCTTTGATGCTGCTGGGCGGTTTTCTGCAGTTTTTCAAGCCTTCATCTTGCCATAAACGCAGGCAAAAAGGCAGTGTCTAGGGCAAAACGCCACACATTGTAGGGGTTATGTTACGCAGCGGGCACAAGCCCTTGTGAGGGAGTGTGCCCGTCAAAAAAGAAACCCCCTGGCCTGCCCTGTGCGAGATGGCCGGGCGGGCCAGGAGGTGGTGCGAAACCGTGTCGTGTTAGGCTGCGTTGGCGAAGGCCTGAAGCGCCTTGTTCCCCACAGCCGCGGGACCGCCGAAGATGTACCCGCGCGAGATCTGGGCCTTGTTGGCCTTGGCGATGCTCGCGTTGCCGGTGGCCCCGTCGTCGGCCAGTACCAGCACGGCCTTGTTCTTGCCGCACAAAGCCGAGCCGGCCAGTGCGTCCCAGTGGCCGGAGGCGGTGGCCACGCCCATGCGGTTCGCGACCATGCCCTGGGTCAGCTCCCACGTGGCGAACAGCTTCGAGGTATGGTACGCGTCGTCGCCTGCGAAGCGCTTGACCTCGCCGATGCCGATGGCGGCAAGCGTCGCTTCGGTGTTGGCGCTGACGGCCTTCGTTCCGCCCACGATCAGGGCGCGTGAGAACTGCTCGCGCTCGATGGCGGCCAGCACCAGCTCGGAAATCGCGCCGTCGGGGTTGGTCAAATACACCGGAGAGCCCGTGGCGTAGGCGTAGGGCGAGGCCGACAGGGCATCCCAATAGCCATTGGAAGTCGCGATGATGCAGGTGTTGGACATCGCCTCGCCAAGCTCGTCGGCCACCATCACGGCGGTGTTCGGCGCGTCGCTGCCCCAGGGGCGGTCGATGCGTTTCTGGCCCTTGAGCAGGGCTTTCACCTCGTTGGCGATCTTGTTGGGCAAGGCACTGGTGCCGCCTACCAGGATGGCATGAGTTGCGCCAAGCCGCGTGATCTCGGTTTTCGTCTGTGCGGAAAGCGCAGAGGGGGACGTGAACAGCACAGGCGCCTGGTACTTGCCGGCCAGGCTGCTGGCTGCAAGGGCGTCCCAGTAGCTGTCCGCGTTCGTCACGATGACCACGTCGCTCGTCTTCCACCCATGGCTGCTGATGCGCGCCATGGTGTCCAGCGCCGTGTTGCCGTACAGGCGCGCCCAGGTGCTCGTCGCCCATTCGACGTCGGTGTCGGGCTCTTCGGCGACCGTGATGGCCTCGGCGGCCTGCTCTGCCTCGAATGCCTCTTCGCCGATGTCTGCGACGTCTTCTGCCTCGGGTTCCGTCGCGTATTCGATGGCGATGGCTTCGTCGGTTTCCGGTTCGGCTTCGTCCGCGAAGGCGGTCGCGCTCAGGGTGCACGCCAGGCAGGCGCACAGGATGGCGGCCATGACGGCGAAGCGGCGGGCAAGTGATGTCATCGTGGTGGCTCCTTTTCGCCTAGTCGATCACGCGAACACGGCACACGCCTTCGAGCGCGCGGATGGCATTCAGGCTGTCGTCGGATACGGGGGTGTCGAGGTCCAGGAGCGTGTAGGCCCAGTCGCCGCGCGAGCCGTTCGCCATGTTCGCGATGTTCGTGCCCGCGTCGCCCAAGATGCCGGAGATCTGCGCGATCATGTTGGCCACGTTGGCATGCAGCACGGCCAGGCGCTGCGTTCCCGCGGGGCGCGCATCCATCTGCACGGCGGGGAAGTTCACCGAGTTGGTGATGGTGCCCGCGTCCAGGTAGGCAGAAACCTGCTGGGCGGCCATGCTGGCGCAGGTGTCCTCGGCTTCCGCCGTCGAGGCGCCCAGGTGGGGGATCGCGATGGCGTGTTCCATCTTCATGACGCCCGGGGTGGCGAAGTCGGTGACGTAGCAGCGCAGCTTGCCCGATGCCAGGGCGGCCGCCATGGCATCTTCGTTGACGAGCGTGTCGCGCGAGAAGTTCAGCACCACGGCGCCGTCCTTCATGGAGGCGCAGGCCTTCTCGTCGATCATGCCGATGGTCGATTCGAGGGCGGGCACGTGGATGGTGATGAAATCGCTCTGCTCGTACAGGTAGCCCAGGTTGTCGGTGACCTGCGCGATCGATGCGAGCTTGGACGGGTTAGCGTAGGGGTCGTAGCCGATGACCTTCATGCCCAAGGCGACCGCGGCGTAGGCCACCTTCTCGCCGATGGCTCCCAGGCCCACCACGCCGAGCGTCTTGCCCAGGATCTCCGTGCCGGCAAAGGCCTTCTTCGCCTTCTCGGCCGACTTGCCGATGGCCTCGTCGTCGGCGTTTTCCCTGCACCAGTTGATGCCGCCCACGATGTCGCGGCAGGCAAGCAGCATGCCGGCGAGCACCAGTTCCTTGACGGCGTTGGCGTTGGCGCCCGGGGTGTTGAACACGACGATGCCCTGTTCGGCGCAGCGGTCCAGCGGGATGTTGTTCACGCCGGCTCCCGCACGCGCGATGGCGAGCAGGTTCTCGGAGAACTCCATGTCGTGCATCGCGGCGCTGCGCACCAGGATGCCGTCGGCCTCCTCGATGTTGTCGGTGAGCTCGTAGCTGTCGGGCAGCTGGCTCAGACCTGCTGCGGAGATGTTGTTCAGGCAATGGATCTTGGGCATGACGGTTCCTTTGCTCGCGGGTGTGCACTCACACGTTGACCTAACCGTCCAAGAATAGCAAACCTTGCATGTGCGCGGACGCTCAACGTGCACTTTGCACGAATCGCGCATCGTGGTGCGGGTGAAAGGAGTTCGCTCACGTCAAGGCCGGGCCGCCTTCGGCGGTCGCTTCGCGGGACCCGTAAAGAGGCGACGGTGGCCTGGTGCTTGCTGCACGTGGCGCGGGTGAAAGGAGTTCGCTCGTGTCAAGGCCGATCCGCCTTCGGCGGTCGCTTCGCGAGCCTTGACATTCGCGGTTCCTTGCGTCCGCTTGAGCGTACGCAAGGAATGAACCTTCGGTGCAGCTTCGCGCCTTCCACCCGATCATGTGGCAAACAAGAAACCGCCCGAGGGCGGTTTCGTTTTTGCCAATGGTGCGGGTGAAAGGACTTGAACCTTCACGGGGTTTCCCCCATACGGACCTGAACCGTACGCGTCTGCCAATTCCGCCACACCCGCATGTGTTTGCCTTGGCAAACAGGCAAGGATGCATATTAGCGCACGTCTTCCCTGTTGGCAAGAGCCAAGATCGGCAAGCTGCGCAACTGCCACACATCTGCCTGCGCGTGGGCGCTAGGCGGCTTCGACGACGATGTCGTTGTATGCGGCACTGCCGATTTCGGCCATCAGCCCCAGGGCGCTCGCCTCGTCGATGGTGTCCTGTGCGCTGCAGAGCACCACGAGCACGAATGGATGGTCGCCCTCGACCACGCCCCCGTCGTGCTTGGCGTAGCCCAGCGTGCCCGTCTTGTGCGCGAAGGTGGTTCCCGCAGGCAGGCCGCCCAGGATGCCGGCCGTGTCGGTCTGCTGGCGCAGCGCATCCATGATGTAGGCGCTTGCTTCGGGGGTGATCAACGTTCCCTCGTAAGCCTGCTGGAGCAGCTTGGCGGTGTCATCGGAGCTGGTGTAGTTGTCGATGCCGGCCGCGATGGCGTTCTCGTCCATCATCCTGCGCTGAAGCTGCGTGCCCGTCAGGCCGAGCTTGATGGCCGTGCTGTTGATGGTGGTCATGCCCAGCTGGTCGATCAGGATGTTCGCGGCCACGTTGTCGCTCTCGCTGATCATCCTGGTCACGGCCTCGCCATAGGTGATCGTGGTGCCCGCGCCCCTGTTCTGAAGCGACCCGGTGCCACCCACGATGTCACCGGACTCGATCGTGTACTCGTCATCGAGCGCGATCAGCCCCAGCTGCGCCTGGTCGAAGAAGGCGGCGGCGATCAACAGCTTGATCATGCTGGCGGCGGGATGCTGCTGCATGCCGGCGATGGAGGACGTGGCCCCGTTGGCCAGGTCGATGCAGGTGACCGACACGTCCATCGTGCTGGTGGTTGCCAGCGCTGCCAGGTCGGATTGAAGGTGATGATTCTCCGCCACCGTCTCCTCGCTGGGCTTGGCGGCGGGAGTCGCCTGCTCCGTTCCGGCTGCCGGGGTGTCGGAGATGGCCTCGGTGGGAATGGCCGTGGTGCTGGGCGCTGTCGCCTCGGACGACGCCTCGGAGTCGCTTGACGTGCAGCCCGCGAACAGGAGTGCGCAGGCAAGAAGCGCGCCTGTTGCCAAAGCGCCGAGCGCAGTGCGGTAGATGGTGTTTGCCATGGATAACCTCGATCGAATCCGATGTGTCCTTTGCAGGGCAACATAGTATGATACACAGATGAAAAAGCAGTGAGCGAACGCAAACAGAGCACAAACGGAAAGGGAAGCGTTCGGTGGACGGCGAACTCATCCTGAACAGATATCGCCCCATTGCCGAAGCGGGATCAGGCGGCTTCGGCACGGTCGTCGCTGCATGGGACACGCGCATCCAGCGCCGCGTGGCCATCAAGCAGATGAAACTCGACACCGACAAGGACGCTGGTGGGCACGGTGTCGCCGCAGCCGGTCTGGAAGAGGCCCGTACCGCCGCCATGCTCCAAGACCAGAGCATCGTGGGCGTGCTCGACTTCGAGGTCCAGGGAGACACGGCCTACCTGATCATGGAATACGTCGACGGCATCACGCTCACCAAGCTGATGCGCGACTACGGCGACCACATGAACCCCGACATCGTGGCTGCCGTGTTCCAAGGCGTGGCTCATGCCCTGCAGGTGGCCCACAGCAACCAGGTGCTGCACCTGGACATCAAACCCGACAACATCCTGATCACGCGTCAGGGCACGATCAAGGTGACCGACTTCGGATTGGCCAAGCTCTCGGATGCGGCGGGCTTTTCGCATGCGGGCGGCGGCACCATCGGCTACATGCCCCTCGAGCAGATGCGGCTCGAGCCGCTGGACGCGCGCTGCGACGAATGGTCGCTGGCGTCGATCACCTACCAGATGATTTCCGGGGAGAATCCCTTTCTGGCAAAGGACCTGAGCGGTGCCGAGGCGGCCATAGACAACGCCGAGCTCGTGCTGCCGTCGCTGTGCATGAACCTCGACCAGAACGTCGACGACGTGCTGTTCTACGCCCTCGACCCCGACCGCGAGGAGCGCTACGCCACGGTGGCCGACTTCGCCGAGGAGCTGCAGCCGTTTCTGGGCAGCGTTCAGCGCGGGCGCAAGCAGCTGGCACGCATCGTCGGGCAGGCTTCTGAGGACGAGCCGCAGGAGCCCCAAGAGCATTACCAAGTGGAGCAACGGGAGCGAAAGCCCATGAAGAACTGGCATATATTCCTCAGGCTGTGGGGGGCGCTTGCCGCCGGCGTTCTCGGATTCGTCGGCTTGGCGAACGTCGTTTGGCTCGACGCCACCCAGGCACTTGCATTCTGGGGCATCGAGGCGGGCATCGTGATTGTCGCGCTGGCCTTCCCCCCGGCAGGCATGACGCTTGCCGCAGGGGCGGTGGTGGCGGCGCTGGTGTCGCACGGGTTCTACTTCCTCGCGGGCGTTCTGGGCGTTGCCACCGTGCTGTGGCTGGTCTTCGCCGGCAGGTTCTCCTTCGGTGCGGCCGACGCTTCCGGCAGTCCCGTCCTCTTCGGGGCGGTAGGCGCCGGCCAGGCCACGCCGTTTCTGCTCGGGTACTTCATGGACGTGCGCGATGCCGTCGTCAGCGCCCTTTGGTGCTCGATCCTGGCGGTGTATCTGGCTGCGCTCGGCTCCGAATCGGTGTTGGAATGGTGGCCTCACGTGAACTACTTGGGGATGGATGCGGGATACCCCTCCCGTATGCTCGGCGTCCTTCACGACCCCACTACCTGGATCCTGCTTGCGGCTTGGATCGCGGCAACGGCCGTCATGTCGGCCCTGTGCTCCCGCGTCGGGCGCGGGTTCGCCGTGCTGGGCTCGCTGCTGGCGGGTTGCGTGCTCGTGTTGGGACTGGCTGCGGCAACGTTTGTGACCAGCGGGTTTACCGCCTACATCCCCTCGATGATGTCGCTGGGAATCGTGGCGGCTTGTACTTTGGGGTCGGTCATAGTATGTCTCGCCCGCGAGCCTCAGTAAAGCGTAAAGCCGACGCTCGAGTCCGCCCAGCTACCCCATCTTGGCGCTCCAAGCCTACGGTCACGGGCGCAAGCCCGCTCCCTTCGGCTTTCCCGCCAATCTGGGGCACCTGGACGAACTCAGCTGACTCTTCGACCACATGCACGTCGTGGCGCGCCCTGCGGGTGCTGCCAGGTTGAGTGCTGCTGCTGGTTCCCCGGACCTACGGCGCGGCTTCGCTTCGCTGGCCGCGCTGGCTGCCTGGCGGAACCCGCGAGTGAGGTTGGGCTGTAGGTGCGCCGGACCTGATCGCGGCATCGCTTCGCTTGCCGCGACGGGCGGAAGCGGCCGTTCGAGGGAAAGGGCCGTTTGCAACTTGACCCAACCGGAAAGCGTTCACCTGCAGAAGCGGGGTGGAACTACCACCAAGGTTGCTTGTCTTCAGGTTTTCTGCGATTGAGTCTTGCGCTATTCGGTTGCCAGGGTGGCGAAGGCTTTGCCGAGCAGGGGCTCGAAGCTCACGCCGCGGTTTTCGAAGTCGGGCTGGTGGGCGGTCACCTTCATGGCGTCCACGACGAAGTCGCTGGCGAAGCGCGTGGCGGTGAGCAGGTCCTTGCCCATCATCACGGCTGCGAGCAGGCAGCTTGCGAACAGGTCGCCGGTGCCGTGCAGCATGTAGGGGAGCAGCTCGTTTTCGGTTTCGCAGTACTCCACGTTTTCGCCTTGCAGGTAGTTGCGGATCTTGCCGTCGTTGCGGTCGATGCCCTTGAGCACCACGTTCTTGGCGCCCTTCTCCAGCAGGCCCTCCAGGATCGAGCGCACTTGGTAGTCGTCCAGGTCCTGGCCCTGCCATTCCGTGCCCAGAATCACCGACGCTTCGGTCAGGTTGGGCGTGAGGATGTCGGCGCCTTGCGCCAGCTCGGCCATGGCCTGGCACAGCTCGGGCGTGTACGTGGGGTAGATCTTGCCATGGTCGGCCATCACGGGGTCGACCACGCGCAGCGCGTGCGGATAGGTGGTGTACAGGTCGCGGATGCGGTCGACTTGCTCGGGGGCTCCCAGGAACCCGGAGTACACCGCGTCGATGTCGATGGAGATGCCCTTCCAGGCCTCCAGGTAGTCGCTCATCATGTCGGTCGTGTCGTGCATGTACCAACCCGGGAAGCCCGTATGGCTGCTGAACAGTCCGGTGGGAACAGGGCACACGTCGCACCCGGCGGCCGACAGCACGGGGATGGCAACGCCCAAAGAGCACTTGCCGTAGCCGCACAGGTCGTGCACGGCGGCAACGCGGGGAATGTAGTTCTCGGTCGGTTCGTAGAGCTTCTTCACAGACGTCTCCTTTCGCGGTGTGCTGCGCAATCATACACCATAAACAAACGCCGTACGCCACAGGGCGATGCGTCGGCGCGGGGCAGAACAGGGGTAGTGCTGGGTAGAACGAAGCAGAGCAGGTTGGCGAAGGTCCGCTGGGCCGTCGACGGGCGCGATGCCCTCCCTGGGGCTCGATGGCGCTAGTTGTCGAAG
>CACXFZ010000074.1 GCA_902767025.1 uncultured Coriobacteriaceae bacterium | reverse complement strand
GCACGGTATGCACGCGTTTCGCCGTTTCGCCACGTGCATACCGTGCGTTTTTGCGCCACTCGGGCCCAAGCGGCGTGCACAGCGTGCATTTTCATGGCAGAACGCCCCGGATTTCCCATTACCCATCACGGAGCCGCAACAGCCCCCCGCGCATGTTCCGCCAGGCACGAAGCACCCCAGCGGCGAGCGAAGCGATGCCGCGAACAGGTCCACCGAACCCACGACTCCACCCCACCCGCAGGTTCCGCCAGGCAACCAGCGCGGCCAGCGAAGCGTCGCCGCGCCCGCAGGTTGAAGGGGGCTGCAGCAACAGTCAACCCGGCAGGTCCAGCCGGGCGCGCCACGAGATGCAGGTGGTCGAAGAGTCAGCGAGGCACGTCCAGGTGCCCCGAATTGGCGGGAAAGCCGAAGGGAGCGGCCTTGGGGCCGTGACCGCAGGCTTGGAGCGCCAAGGCGGGGTGCCTGGGCGCGCCGCAGCGTCGGCCGAGTAGGGTGGCTGGGCGTGCCGCAGCGTCGGCCGTCGATGATGGCCGGGAAAGGGCTAGTGCCCTTCCCCGGCCATCATCGACACCGCGTGAGAGAGGGCGGGGGCAATCCCCTCCCAGTTCTCGCGGGCGGCTTTCTCGCTGCCGGGAAGGTTGATGACCAGATGGCGCCCGCGTTGCATGCACAGAGCGCGGCTGAGCATGGCGTAGGGCGTGATGGCGAGGCTGTGTGCGCGCATCGCCTCGGCGATGCCGGGTACCTCGCGCTCGCACACGTCCCTGGTCGCCTCGGGCGTGACGTCGCGCAGCGAAAGGCCGCTGCCACCGCACGTCAAGACGATGTCCGCATCGAGGTCGTCGGCGGCATCCACGATCGCCTGTGCTATCTGGGCACGCTCGTCCTTGACCACAACATGGCTGACCACTGCCCACCCTTGGTCGGACACGAGCTGTTCGAGGGCTGCACCGGCGGTATCCTCTTTGATGCCCCGGGTGTCGGAACAGGTGATGATGCTCACGCGTACAGTCATGGTTCTCACTCCTTGCAATATGCCTTCTTGCTACAAGTCTATCTCTTCCGAAACGTCAACCAGCAGGCATTCGATGGAATCGCCCTGCTTCTTGCCCTCCGGGCCTTCGGGCATGATCGCCAGGCAGTTCGTGCGCTGGATGGGGCCGAACAACCCGCTGTTCTGGTTATCGGCCGGCGTGATCAGGTACGCCCCGTCCCGAACCTCGAGGACCGCCCGCAGGTAGATGCGCCGCGGGTCGCGCTTCTTCACGTCCGCGGTCAGGATGCCTGTTACCGACGGATGGGCGAAGCGCGTGTAGCCCTGCATCTTGCGCAAGCCGGGCCGCACCAGAAGCTGGAAGCCCAGGTAGGCGGCTGCGGGGTTGCCCGGCAGGCCGAACACAGGCGTGTCTTGCACCAGGGCGAAGGTCTGCGCTTTGCCAGGCCGGATGTTCACCGTCGTCTGGTAGACCTCGCCGAGCTTTTCGGCAACGGGCTTGATGAAATCGTAGTCGCCGTCGGCCGCACCACCCGTGGTGACGACGACGTCATGTTCGGTGATGGCGTCAAGAATCGCCTGCTCGAGGTCTTCGAACGTGTCGGGGACTATGGGCAGGATGCTGGGAATGCCGCCGGCCTCCTGCACGCAGGCAGCCAGGGCCACCCCGTTCGAGTTCCGGATCATTCCCGGGCCGGGAACCTCGTCGTAGGGCACGAGCTCCGAACCCGTGCAGATGATGGCAACCCGCGGATGCTCGTAGGTGGGCACTTCGGCGACACCGCAGCTAGCAAGAAATCCTACGCCGGCGCTCTTCACCACCTGGCCCGCCTGGACCACGCATGCCCCCGCGCGTGCCTCCTCGCCCGCGCGGCGCACGTTGTTGCCAACTTTGACGGGGGCGTAGAACAGCACCGTGCTTCCCACCGATCCATCGCCCGACGCAAGGTCGGTCGCCTCGTACTTGACCACTGCGTCCGCATCCGACGGCAAGGGAGCACCCGTCATGATCCTGACGCACTGGCCTGCGCCAATGGGGCCGTCGTAGACCTCGCCTGCTCCGATGTGGGCAACCACTTCAAGCCGTACGGGTTCGTCATCCGAGGCGCACGCGAGCATCGCGGCCTTCATGCAGTAGCCATCCATCGCCGCATGGTCGAAGGGGGCAACGTCGGCATCGGCATGCAGATCGGCCGCCGCAACGCGACCAGCCGCATCGAGCAACGGCACCTGCCGGACGGGCATGCAGGGCACATGGTCCAAAACGGTTTGGACTGCCTGCTCGAGGGGTATGAGTTCCGCCATGAGTTCCTCCCTTGCTCTTTGACGTGGACACATTATAGCTAAACGAAAATAAAAGGATGAAACTCTTATGTCTCAAATAGCAAGAAGAAGAGGCGAGTTATTTCACACTTCATTGCAATTTGTGTCAAAAATCATCAAACAAGGCCCTGTTTCCTATACACTATGTGTTACCTCATTAAATGTAAGTCGTGATAGTTTTTCGGCAGCCCCTTGCTATCGACTGCCTCACGACACAGGGCATGCAGAACAAGGTGGGTTGACAATGGACATCCTGAAAGTCTTCGGAGACAACGTGCGGTTGTATCGCCAGGACAAGCACCTGTCGCAAGAGGCGTTCGCGAACAAGTGCGGTCTGCATCGGACGTATATCAGCGCCGTCGAGCGCCATAAGCGCAGCATTTCGCTGAACAACATCCAGAAGATCGCCGATGCGCTCGAAATCGACACGTACAAGCTGTTCGTGGAACAGCCCTCGAAGTAGGCCCCGTTAGATCGCCCTTTCCCGCAGGCTCTCCCTGGCAGGCAGGGCACCTCAGCACATATACGCAATCGCCACGCACAATACAGTGCATACGGCGAGCGCGGCCATCGACGCAGCATTCACCCTGCCCTCGTCCAGGCGCGTGGCCTGTCCTGCACCGTAGCAACGCGCGTCAAGCGCATCGGCAAGCCGGTCGGCGCGCCGATACAGCGCGACGATCATCGGCACGAACACGGTAGACCATGCGCGCATCTTGGTCAGAGCTCCTGCCTCTTCGAAGGGGGCGCACCGGGCAGCCTGGGCCATCTGCACGCGGTTGAATTCGTCTATCGTCACCGGAATGAATCGCATCGCCAGGGACACGATCGTGGCAACGTCGTGCACGGGCACGCCGAACTTGCCCAGCGGGGACAGGAAGCTCTCGAGGGCTTGGGTGATCTGCGTGCCCGACGTGGTCGTAGTGAAGACCAGCGACGCGCCCACGAGCAAGGCTATCCTGAACGCGAAGAAGCAGCCACGGCTGAATCCAACCGGCGTGAACCCGAAGCTGCCTGCAAGGGGGATGCCGGGAAGGGCCTCTATCCATGCGGGAGGCCGATAGCCGAAGGAGGCCGCAGGAGTGGAGACGTCGAGCACGAACGAATTCGCGACGATGGTGATGGCTATGATCAGCAGGACGGGCAGAAGCTGACGTGCGATGCGCGCAACATCGAGCCGTGCCATCAGGGCCACACCACCCAGCATCAGCACGAGCGCTGCCATGCCCATCCAGGTATCGACGCAGAACAAGGCGACCGAGTACACGACGACCAACACGATCTTCACGCGCGCATCCAGCCGATGGACGGGCGTGTCGAGGGCTCGGTATGTCGTGGCGTTGAAATGCATGAGATGTGCCTGTGCTCGCAACCAGGGCGAAAGGGCTGCCTGCTTGAAGAAAGCGGGGGCCCGTTTCCGAACCCCCGCGCGCTCACAGCTGTTGCCGGATGGAGAGGACGGCTATTCGGCCTGCTCCTTGGCTTCCTCGGCAGCCTCTTCGACTGCCTCCTCGGTGGCCTCGGCAGCCTCTTCCGCAGCCTCTTCAGCCACTTCCTCGGCAGCGTCGGTGGCTTCCTCGGCAGCCTCTTCTGCGGCCTCAGTGGCCTCCTCGGCTGCTTCCGTTGCCTCTTCGGTGGCCTCAACAGCCTCTTCGGCCGTCTCTTCCACGACTTCCTCGGTTGCCTCGGCGGCCTTCTGCTCCTTCTTGGCAGCAGGCTTGTCGGCCTTCTTCTGGACCTTTTCCTTCTTCTTCACCGGCTCGGTGACCAGCTCCATGATGACCATCGGAGCGTTGTCGCCCTTGCGGTTGCCCAGCTTCATGATGCGGGTGTAGCCGCCCTCGCGGTCAGCGAACTGACCCTGCGCGACCTTCTCGAACACCTCGCGCACCAGTTCCTGGTCGCCGATGGCGGCGATGGCCAGACGACGGGAATGCAGGTCTCCGCGCTTCGCCCACGTGATCACGCGATCGACGTCGGGGCGGATTTCCTTGGCGCGGGCTTCGACCGTCTTGATGCGGTCGTTGGTGAACAGCGCACGCACCAGGCTCTTCTTCATGGCCTTGGTGTGGCTGGCATCGGTGCCGAGCTTGCGCCCTTTCTTGTAATGTCTCATCTCTAGCTTCTCCTATAGCTTCAGATTCAAGTCCATGGAAATGAGCTTGTCCTTCACTTCCTCGATGGACTTGGCGCCGAAATTGCGAATGTTGAGCAGGTCGTTCTCGGAGTAATCGACCAGCTGGCGAACCGAATGAATGCCCGCGCGCTTCAAGCAGTTGTACGAGCGAACCGAAAGGTCCAGATCCTCGATCTGCTTGTCGAGCTCGGCATTGGTCTCTTGACCCTCGGGGGCGAAAATCGAGGGAACCTCGACCTCTTCGCCTTCGTCGGTCTCACCCAGGCTCAGGAATGCGCCCATGTACTGGTTGACGATGTTGGCGGCGCGGCACACGGCCTCGGAAGGCGTGATCGAGCCGTCGGTCTGTACTTCCAGGATGAGCTTGTCGTAGTCGGTACGCTGACCCACGCGCGTGTTCTGGATGTTCAGCGCGCACTTGGTGACAGGCGAGAACGAAGAGTCCACATGGATGATGCCGATGGGGTCTTCGGTGCGCTTGTTGCCTTCGGCCGTGACGTTGCCGCGGCCGACGCCGATGCGGATCGACATGTCGAGCTGGCCGCCATCGGCAACCGTTGCCACGACATGGTCGGGGTTCACCAGCGTGAACTCGGTGGGAACCTCGATGTCGGCACCGGTGACCGTGCAGGGGCCCTCGGCGAACACATGCGCCGTCGCCTCGGTGATCTCGTCGGTGAGCGGGGTGAACACCAGGCCCTTGACGTTCAAGACGATGTCGGTGATGTCTTCGATAACGCCTTCGGCGGTGGTGAACTCGTGCTGCACGCCTTCGATCTGAATCGCCGTGGCGCGCGCGCCGTCCAGCGAGCTGAGCAGCACGCGGCGCATGCTGTTGCCCAGGGTGAATCCGTAACCACGCTCGAGCGGTTCCACGATGAAACGAGCAACGGT
>CACXFZ010000073.1 GCA_902767025.1 uncultured Coriobacteriaceae bacterium | reverse complement strand
CTGCCACGCCGAGCACGGCGTGTGCCAGAAGTGCTACGGATGGGACCTGGCCACGGGCCGTCCGGTCAACATCGGCACGGCGGTGGGTATTATCGCCGCACAGTCGATCGGCGAGCCGGGCACGCAGCTGACGATGCGTACGTTCCACACCGGCGGTGTCGCCGGCGACGACATCACCCACGGCCTCCCGCGCGTCACCGAGCTGTTCGAGGCGCGCAAGCCCAAGGGCCAGGCCGTGCTCGCCGAAATCGCAGGCACGCTGCAGGTGACCGGCGACAAGCAGACCAAGACCATCACCATCCACGACCAGAAGGGCAACATCCGCGAGTACGAGGTGTCCGCCCGTGCCACGATGATGCCGGGCATCGCCGACGGCTGCCAGGTCGAGGTGGGCCAGCAGCTGACCAAGGGTTCGATCAACCCGCACGACCTGCTGCGCCTGACCGACTCCAACACCACGCTGCGCTACATCGTCAGCCAGGTGCAGGACGTCTACATCAGCCAGGGCGTGGACATCAACGACAAGCACATCGAGGTCATCGCGCGCCAGATGCTGCGCAAGCTCGCCGTGCTCGACGCGGGCGATTCCGACTACCTGCCGGGTCGCCAGGTCAACCGCTACGAGTTCGAGGCCGTGGCCAACGAGCTGGTGCTCGAGGGCAAGGAGCCGCCGGTGGGCCAGCCGCTGCTGCTGGGCATCACCAAGGCGTCGCTCGCCACCGACTCCTGGCTGTCGGCCGCATCGTTCCAGGAAACCACCAAGGTGCTCACCGACGCCGCGATAGAGGGCAAGACCGACCACCTGGTGGGCCTGAAGGAAAACGTCATCATCGGCAAGCCCATCCCCGCGGGCACGGGCCTGAAGCGCTACCGCAACCTGGGCCTGACCTACAAGGGCGTCCCGGTGACCAAGGCCAGCAACGACACGCTGTCCGAGTTCGCCCCCGACGAGCTGCGCGAGGTCGAGGAGCTCCTGCCGCAGCCCCAGGACTGGTCGCTTGACGGCGACGGCTACCTGGGCCTGGGCGGCACCTACACCAGCTACTTCAACGCGCTGGGTGCCGGTGGCCGCGCACAGCAGCTCACCGACGAGGAGGCGCGCCTGTACGTCTACGACGATTTGGGCGTGTCGCAGCGCTGGGCCAACAAGTTCAGCGAGGCGGGCATCGAAACGGTCGCCGACCTGGTGGGCTACACCGAGGACGACCTGATGAGGATCGAGGGCATCGGCGGCAAGGCGATCGAGGAGCTCAAGGCCGGCTTGGAAGAGCACGACCTGCTCCGCGTGATCGAAGACGACCTGAACGCCAGCAACGACGACATGAGCCAGCTGCTCGACATGGTCTTCAGCCCCGATGACACCATTCTGATCGGCGGCGACGAGCCCGCCACCTTCAACACCGATGGCGAGGACATGCTCGGCGAGGCCCTGCCCCCGCGCGCCTACCAGCGCGACTATGCGGAGCTGGACGCCCTGTTCGGCAACATCGGCGATCTGGGCTTCAGCCTGGGCGAGCGCGACCTGTCCGCTGAAAACGAGGAAGGCGAGCTTCCGGCCGCCCCGTCCGAAGAAGAAGATGACGAGTAGCAAGACCTACATTTCCAACGGCCAGGAGCCTCCGCGCAGCCAGATCGGCGCGACGCTGGAGGCCCTGGCCGCCACCATTGCAGCACGGCGCGATGCGGGTGCCGAAAGCTACACCAGCCGCCTGCTGCACGACGACGCCAGCCAGCTTCTGGGCAAGATCACCGAGGAGGCGGCGGAGGTCGTGGAGGCGGCGCAGGTCGGCGAGCCCGACCATCTGCGCTACGAATGCGGCGATTTGGTGTACCACCTGCTGGTGGTGCTGGAACGCTACGGCATCCCCATAGACGAATTCGCCGCCGAGCTCAACACGCGCATGACCGACGAAGAGCGCCCCGAAGGCGGCGTCATGCTGCATCCCGAGCATGTAAACCGCGGCAAATAGGCTTCGGGTCCCAGGCGCATGGGTGCGCCTGCCCGGGGCCTGCCGGGTTTGTTTCAGCTTGACTCCACAGCGTTTTGTTCATTGTTGCAAAGGCGTTTCGTTAACCGCCCTTGAGTGGTTCGTGCCGCTATAATAGCCAAGGCAAACAACCCCAAGGAGGCAAGATATGGGCAAGCTTTTCGGAACCGACGGCGCACGTGGCGTTGCCAACGTGGAGCTCACCAACGATATCGCGTATCGGCTGGGCCAGGCGGCTGTGCGTTTCCTGGGTCAGACCATCACGGTGGGCAAGGACACGCGCCTGTCGGGCGACATGCTCGAATCGGCGCTGAACGCGGGCATCATGAGCGCGGGCGGCTCGGTGCT
>CACXFZ010000072.1 GCA_902767025.1 uncultured Coriobacteriaceae bacterium | reverse complement strand
TGCATCGCCGGCATCGAAAAGCCCGACGAGGGGCGCATCGTGGTGGGCGGCGCCACGTTCTTCGACAGCGAGCGCAACGTGAACCTGACGCCCCAGCAGCGCAAGACCGCGCTGCTGTTCCAGAACTACATGCTGTTCCCGAACCTGACCGTGCGCCAGAACGTGGGCGCGGGCATGGGCAAGGACGTCCCCAAAAGCGAGCGCGACGCCCGCATCGCAGCCGAACTCGCGCGCTTCGACATCGAGCCGTTCGCCGAGCGCTATCCGGCGCAGCTCTCGGGCGGCCAGCAGCAGCGCGTCGCCTTAGCGCGCATGCTCGCCGCGCGCCCGGGCATCCTGATGCTCGACGAGCCGTTCAGCGCCCTCGACTCGCACTTGAAAGGCGTGCTCGAGCAGAGCCTGACGCGCCTGTTCGACGCCTACGACGGCAGCATCCTCTACGTCAGTCACGACATCGACGAGGCGCTGCGCTTCTGCGACCGCATCGCCGTCATCGACGACGGGCGCATCATGGAAGTGCAAAACGGGCGCGATCTGGTGAACCGCCCGCAGAGCCTGGCCGGCATCCGCCTGTCGGGTGTGAAGAACGCCCATGCATGCCGGAAGGTGGGCCAGCACCGCATCTTCTGCCCGCACTGGGGCGTGGAGCTGGAAACCGGAGAGACCGTGCCGGACGACGTGAAGGCCTTCGGCGTGCGGGCGTTCTACGTGCAGCAGGTGGACGAGCCGGGTCCGAACGTCTTCCGCATGCGGGTGGACCGCACGAGTGACTCGCGCTTCGAGCGCACGGTGCTGCTGAGGTTCCTGGACCGCCAGGACGGCGAAGGCGACAGCGGGCAGGAGCAAGCCGAAATGCGCTACCTGCACGAGCGCCTGTTCTGGCGCATCGACCTGCTGTCCACGCCCGAAGGCCAACTGCCCCGCGAAGGCGACGAGCTGCTCGTCCGCATCGACCCGCAGGCGCTCTACCTGGTTGAAAAGTAGGACGAACAGGGAAGGGTCTTGTGCCCCTAGCTCCTGGCGCGCGCCCTTTTCGCCATCAGGCGGTCGATGCCAAACAGCAGGTACCCCAGTGCAATGAAGGCGACGAGCATGCTCGCGCAAAACGCCGCCACGCCGCCTGCGCCGCTTATCGCGGGGTCCAAGAACGTGTACGGGTAGTTCGTGATGTCTGCCGTGGTTCCGCCGCCCATGTACCCGCCGAACGCGCCTACGTAGATCATCGCGAAGGCAAGGTACGCCAGCACCAGCGACAGCCACGTAAGGGGGCCCCACGCCGGCATCTTGCCTTTTTCGTCGAACAGCAGCCAGTCAAGCAGCGTCATGATGGGCACCACGTAGTGCAGCCACACCAGCTCCCATGCCAGCTGGCCATCGCGGAACATGGCGTCGAAGAGCATGAAGTGGGCAATGAGCATGGTCACCAGCAGCGACACCATGGCCGTGTACTTGGCCATCGGCGCGAAGGTGGTTGCTTCGCTGTCCCGGTTGCGCACCAGCCACACCACCGCGCACACGAAGTAGACCCAGTTGAATATGTTGGAGACGTTCGTGAACATGTGGGGGAAGGCGGGCTCGTAGTGGCCGGCCAGCAGCCCCGCGCCGCCCAGCAGGCCGAGCGTGGCGAATACGATCAGCGCCAATTTCCAGATGATGGATGCCGTCTTGTTCCGAATGCACATAGCACTGCTCCTTGGTTGCGTGCTCTTTGCGATTTAACCACCGGCTCGCGAGCGATGCAAGAAACAGGGGCGCAACGACGGCTCGATGCCTTGACCCGTATTATACTTAGATGAGATTAATGCTGTTTAAGCATAGAATGGGATGTGCGGTGCGCCTGCGAGTATAATGGCTCACACGCTCGACGGGAGGATGATACGACGCGTGCTGGATTCCCATGGTCGACAGATCGATTATCTGCGCATCAGCCTGACTGACCGCTGCAACCTGCGCTGCATCTACTGCATGCCGGCCGACGGCGTGCCCCGCGTTCCGCACCAGGACATCCTGCGTTTCGACGAAATCGAGCGGTTGGTGCGCATCGCGGCCGGCATGGGCATCACGCGCGTGCGCCTGACCGGCGGCGAGCCCTTGGTGCGCAGGGGCGTGGTCGAGCTCGTGCGCAACCTGCATGACATACCGGGCATCGTCG
>CACXFZ010000071.1 GCA_902767025.1 uncultured Coriobacteriaceae bacterium | reverse complement strand
GCCCCTACTACGGGGCTCTGCGCGCACCCAAGTGCGCTTGGCCCCGAGAGCGGGGCAATTCGGGGCACCTGGACGCGCCTCGCTGACTCTTCGACCACCTGCATCTCGTGGCGCGCCCTGTTGGACCTGCCGGGTTGACTGCTGCTGCAGCCTCCTTCAACCTGCGGGCGCGGCGACGCTCCGCTGGCCGCGCTGTTGCCTGGCGGCTCTGGGGAGTGGGGTGGGGGCTGTTGGCTCTCTGGACCTGGTTCGCGGCTTTGCTTCGCTTGCCGCGCGGGGGCCTGGCGGAACCTGCGGGCGGGGTGGGGTTCTGGCTCTGGCGTATAATGGGCGCATCACATGGAAAGGATGTGCGATGGGCAGCAATATCATCGTTGTCGGATGCGGACGCGTGGGTTCGCAGTTGGCGGGCCTGCTTTCCGAAGACAACAACGTGTGCGTGATCGACAAGGATCCCGACGCGTTCGCAAGCCTGGGCCGCTCGTTCAACGGGTCGGTCATCCAGGGCGTTGGCTTCGACGAGGAAGTGCTCCAGCGCGCCGGCATCGAGTCGTGCGACTGCGTGGCGGCGGTCACGCAGTACGACAACGCCAACCTGATGGTCGTGGAGGTGGCAAGCCGCCTGTACCACGTGCCTCACGTGATCGCCCGTCTGTACGACCCCGAGCACGAGCGCGCCTACGAGCAGCTGGGACTGGACTACGTCTGCGGCACGTCGCTGGTGGCCGAGGACATGTTCGCGAAGATATCGGCGGGCCACGGCAGCCACATCGAGAACTTCGGCGACTTCGAGATCCTGCGCTTCTCGCTCGACCTTGCAGGCAACGACCTGAAGAGCATCCGCGTGTCCGACTTGGAAAAGCCCCACGACGTGCGCATCGTGGCATTCGAGCGCGCAGACGGGTCCGCCAGCTCCATCCCGGCGGGCGAGAGCGTCCTTTACGACGGCGACTCGGTGGTCGCGTGCGTGCGCCATGGCCTGGTGGAGCAGTTCACGCGCTGGATTCAGGAATAGGAGCACGCCATGTACATCGTCATCAACGGCGGAGGCAAGATCGGCGAATACCTGGCCGCCCGCATGCTGGAAAAGGGCAACGAGGTTGCCATCATCGAGCAGAACCGCACGACGGCCGACCGTCTCTCGTCGACGCTGTCGGGCCCGGTGCTGGTCATCGGCGGCGACGGGTGCCTGTCCCACTTCCAGGAGGATGCGGGCATCAGGCAGGCCGACGTGTTCGTGTCCACGACCGGCAAGGACGACGCCAACCTGGTGTCGTGCGAAATCGCCACGCGCGTGTTCAACGTGCCGCGCTGCATCGCGCGCGTCAACAGCCCGAAGAACCTGCGCATCTTCCGCGAAGTGGGCATCGAATGCGTGAGCTCGACGACGCTGATCGCCCACATCATCGAAGAAGACGCCCTGCTCGGAGGCATCAGCGTGCTGTCGAGCATGTCGCAGGGCAACATCGTGCTCAACGAGGTCACGGTGCCGCGCATGAAGCACCACGACAACGATTCGGGCGCGTCCCTGTCCAGCATCTCCTTCCCCGAGGGCATCCAGCTCATCGCGGTGTCCCATGCCGATTCGGTGTCAAACGACATGGAGCTGGTCGAGGAGGGCACGCGCATCTTCCCGGGCGATGTGGTCATCGTGGCGTCGTACAACGACCGGGTCACCGACGCGCTCTCGACGCTGAAGCAGCTGTAACAGGGACGGCCAGGCGAGCCGCGCATTGCGCGACCTCGGAGTTTCCGTTCTTTCTTGGGAAAGAGTGCGCAGAATCCGCGCGAGCGTTGAAAACCTTCGACGCGCCATGGGACAATCAAGCTCGGGGATTTTCCCTCTGCCCGCAATTTGCAGTCCGCAGGTGATGCAGGCAGAGGGCGCGAAGCTTGTTGCTTCCTGCGGGCCCGACGGCCCCAACTTTCGCCGCTGTGCGCGGCATGAACAACCAAACACCCGACGATCGTTGCTGGATGTGCCAGGGTGGCCAGCCTGTCTGCTCGTCTGGCCTTCCGAGTTGCCGACGGTGCGTTGCCGGGTATCGATATCCGAAAGAAGATGGAGGGAAGGTGGCTTCTTATGGAAGGAATCATTCGACGTTCGTTTGCACTCGACGACACGGCGGTCGGCCTGCAGCTGACCTGGCACGAGGGTGCATCGGTGCCGGACTTCGACAGCGTGCCGGCTGTGGCGGCGCAGGCGTGCGAGACGGGGTACCGGTGGGCGACGGCTCATGCCGCATGCCCCCATTGCCATCGGTCCTTCCAGGTCACGCCCCATATGCCGACGCACGCCCCGCACCATGGGCGTGCGGCCACGGCGGCGGAGCCGCTGGAGCAGATGTTTCTGACCGGGGCGTCCGTGCCCTTGCTCATGATGCTCGGGAACCTTTCGGCCGACCCCGATGCCAGGCCGGCCGTCGCCTGCCCGCATTGCGCCCAGGCGTTCGTCGCAACCCTGTCGCAGCAGCGGGCCGAGATGGTCGTGTGCATCGGCGACGAGCGCGTCGCGGTCATATGCCCCGATGGCGGCAAGGTGTTCTTCCTGCCCGACGGGGTCGTGTCATACCACGCTCCCGCCTTGTGCCGCCAGCCGCATACCGAAGAAGAGGTGTTCCTGGCCCTGCCGGGCAGCATCGGCGCTTCGTCCGAGGGCAGGGAGCTGCTGCGCAAGGCGCTCTGCCTGCCTGCCGATGCCATGGGGTCCGGCAACGCCATCGACCTGCTCGACCTTGCGCTCAGGCACCGCTTCCGGGGCTACGACGCACGTTTCTACGACCAGGCCAAACGGCTGCTTTCTACCTACGGGGTCAGGCCTTTGGTGGCAGGCGCCCTGTTCGAACTCCCTCGGCACTTCTCCCGCAGGGGGGCAGTGCAAAGCATGTTCAGGGAAAGCGGGCTTGTCGACAAGCCTTCGGTGCGCAAAGCCGCCGGATCGAACCTCGTTTCCCTGGCCCTGCTGGCCGCGTACGGTCTGGGCAGGCTGTGCGGGGGCGACCCCAACCTTGCGGTTGCGCTCCTGACGTCGAAGAACGTGGACGCCATCTGGGTCGATGCACTGCTGGACAGCCGCAACCGCGTGGGCGACTTCGTCGAGCTGGCCATGAAGGAAGAAGAACCGGCGTATCTGGTCGACCGGCTGTTCGACTTGGACGCCAAGACCCTTGCGGAGTGCGTGGTCACCTGCGAGCGGCTGTGCCCGGATCTGCGCACGCAGACCATGGCCTACCGGGAAGCGCGGGAGCACGCTTCGTTTTCGGACATCGTGAAGAACCCGCGGCTGCTGAGTGCGTACAGGAGGGATGCGCTGAGCCCCGTGCTCAAGTACGGACGCCACACCGCGCTCCAGGGCGAATACGACGGCTTCTTGTTCGAGCTTCCCGCGAAGACAGCCCAGCTTGTCGCAGCGGGCGCGGAGCTGAAGAACTGCCTGGGAGACTATGCCGAGCAGGTCGCGCTGGGCGACAAGCTGGTGTTTCTGGTCTCCAAGGGCTCGCATCTGGTGGCGGCGGTCGAGCTGCGCCCATTCGTCAGGGAAGTCAGCCAGATGTTTGCCAAGGCGAACCGCAAGATTCAGGTGACCGAGGATCTGGGCCTGGCCATCGCGCGCTGGGCGCAGGACAAGGGGCTGTGCCTGAGCGGGTCGGTCTACGCGTAAGCGCTCGCCCGCGAACCCGTATGCCGCATATCCATCGGCCCAGCCCGCATCCTATTCGCGCATTGCTTGTCCTGCGCTTTTTGCCGCCCCAGCAAGGGGGTGATAGTACAATTCGTCTAGCAAAGTACACGGGTTGGAGGTTGCGATGATTCCCCGCTACACACGCCCCGACATGGGCGCCATTTGGACGAACCAGAACAAGTTCGAGGTTTGGAAGGAAATCGAGGTGCTGGCATGCGAGGCCCAGGCCCAGCTGGGGCAGGCGGGCATCACGGCCGAGGACGCCGCCTGGATACGCGCGCACGCCGATTTCACGGTGGAGCGCATCGACGAAATCGAGCGGACCACCAACCACGACGTCATCGCGTTTCTGACCTGCATGGCCGAGCACATCGACGCCGACATCCCCGAGGGCCAGGAAAAGCCCAGCCGCTGGGTGCACTACGGCATGACCAGCTCCGATCTGGGCGACACGGCGCTGTCGTACCAGATCGTGCAGGCCCTCGACATCATCATCGACGACGTGGTGAAGATCGGCCAGGCGTGCAAGCGGCGGGCCTTCGAGCTCAAGGACACGCTGTGCGTGGGACGCACGCACGGCATCCATGCCGAGCCGATGACCTTCGGCATGAAGTTCGGCAGCTGGGCCTGGGCGATGAAGCGCGCCCAGGTGCGCTTGCAGCAGGCGCGCGACGTGGCCGCCACCGGCGCGATCAGCGGAGCCGTGGGCACGTACTCGAGCATCGACCCGTTCGTCGAGCAGTACGTGTGCGAGAAGATGGGCCTTGTTCCCGACCCGCTGTCCACGCAGGTGCTCGCACGCGACCGCCATGCGCAGGTGATGACCGCCCTGGCCGTGACGGCGGCAAGCTTCGAATCGATCGCCATGCAGGTGCGCCTGTGCCAGGAAAGCGACGTCATCGAGGCGGAAGAGCCGTTCAAGGCGGGGCAGAAGGGCAGCTCCGCGATGCCTCACAAGCGCAACCCCATCACTGCCGAACGCGTGTGCGGCATGGCGCGCACCATCAAGGCGAACGCCCAGGTGGGCCTCGACGACGTGGCCCTGTGGTTCGAGCGCGACATCAGCCATTCGAGCGCCGAGCGCGTGGCGCTTGCCGACAGCTTCATCGCGCTGGACTACATCGCCGACAAGCTGCTGTGGATCGTCGACGGCCTGCAGGTGTACCCCGAGGCGATGAAGGCGAACCTGAACAAGACCCGCGGCCTGATCTTCTCGAGCAAGGTGCTGCTGGCGCTGGTGAACACCGGCATCACGCGCGAGGAAGCCTACGCGATCGTGCAACGCAATGCCATGGAGACGTGGGCCGACGTGCAGCAGGCCAAGGAAGGCCCCACCTACCGGCAGCGCCTGGAGGCCGATCCGGAATGCACGCTGTCGTCGGAGACGCTCGACCGCATCTTCGACCCGTGGGATTTCCTGACGCGCAAGGACGCCGTGTTCGAGCGCTTGGAGGCGCTTGAGTTCTAGCGGCAACATACGGACCCGCATCGTGCCCGTGCGCCTGCGCGCGTGGGCGGTGCTTTTGTGCGCGTTCGCGTGCGCATGCATGCTTGCCTGTCCGCTGCAGCAGGCGGTTGCCGACGAGGCGGCTGCAGGCACGGCGGTTGCCGAAGATGCAAACACCGTGCCTGCAGCGGTGCAGCAAGACGCCGCTTCCGGCGACGCAGCCGATCTCTCCGACGCAGGGGCCGGCGCAGCGATTGCGCCTGCGCCCGACCCCGCGCAGTCCGCAGACGTCGCAAGCCCCGAGGAGGAAGCGCAGGATGCCCCGTCCGACCTTCCCGAAGGGCAGCTGGCAGACGCCGCAGAGCCCGAGGAGCAGGTGCTCGAGCAGGAGGACTCCGCAGGCACCCCCGCAGACGATGCGCTCGCAGACGGCATGGAACAGGATGACGCCTGGGAGCAGGACTACGTGGCAAGCACCGCCGCCCAGAGCGCGGATCTGCCGGCGCAGTTCGATGCGCGCGAGCAGGGTTGGCTCACGTCCGTGCGCCAGCAGAACCCGTGGGGCAGCTGTTGGGCGATTGCGGCCGTGCAGGCGATGGAGACGAACCTGATCAAGCAGGGCAAAGCCACCACCGACATGGCGCTGTCCCCCCGTCATCTGCTCGTGTTCGCGGGCACCCCGGTGAGCGCCGAGGGCGCCGTGCTGCTGGATTCGGGCGTGCAGCCCGGCCAGCTGGCCTCGCAGTCGGGAGAAGGGCAGCATCCCGCGCAGATGCTCGTCGATCTGTACGGCGACAACGCCGTGCTTGCCATCGGGGGCAACTACTACGTGGTGTACCAGACGGTAGCCTCGGGTGCCGCTCCCGTGCTGGAATCCCTGGCTCCCTACCGCAACGACGAAGGCCGCATCGAGTACGGTGTGGACGGGTCGTGGTACTCGTCGGACGGAACCTGGACGCTGGACGAGTCGATGCGCTATGCCGGCACCATCCAGCTGAACAACGTCGAGGTGCTGCGCAGCCCCGCCCGCTACCGCGAAGCGCAGGGCACCGACAGCTACTACTTCGATGCCCAGGCGGCCGCGGCGATGAAGGCCGCCATCGTCGAATACGGCTCCGTCGTCATCGCCTACGACTCCAACGGGGCGTACTACGACGAGCAGAACAACACCTTCTTCACGAGCGATTCTCGCCGCGACAACCATGGCGTGCAGGTGGTGGGCTGGGACGACACGGTCCCGCGCACGCTGTTCACCACCGGCACGGGAGGGGCGCTGCCCGAAGGGGACGGCGCCTGGATCGTGCGCAACAGCTGGGGCGGTGCAGATTCGGCCTTCCCCAACAAGAGCGACTGGGGCGACGGCGGCTACTTCTACCTGTCCTACTACGACCGCTCCATCCAGGCTGTCGCAGCCTACGACGTGATCCTGTCAAGCGACCCCGAGGCCACCGACATCATCAACCAGTACGACTTCTTCGGCCAGATGGGGCAGGCCTCGTCGCGCCTGGAGAGCACCAACCTCGCCACCAGGTCCGCCAACGTGTTCACCGCCGAGCAGACGCAGGTGCTGCGGGCCGTGTCGGTGGATACCTACGTGCCGAACACCCAGGTGACGGTGGAGATCTACCTGCTCGATCCGGATGCCGCCCTGCCCGGGCAGGCGCCCTACGACCCCACCCAGGGAACGCTGCTCGAGCGCATCAGCGTGAACGTGGAAAACGCCGGCTACCATCGCATCCAGCTGCAGAACGGGCACACGGTGCAGAAGGGTCAGCGCTTTTCGGTCGTGCAAAGCGTCATCGAAACGCGCGAGGACGGCACGCGGCTTGCCGTGGTGAGCATCGAGGCGGGCAACGCGCGCGGCGCCCAGGAGGCCTACGGCTACTACCATTACGACACGGTGGTGCTCAATCCCGGCGAGTCGTTCTTCTACGGGATCCTTGCCGATGGGGACGCCCCCCGATGGATGGACGCGACGGTGCTGGCGGCGGCCTTGTCGGCTGCCAGCGTCTTCGGCACGCCCTACGGCAACTTCCTGATCAAGGTGTTCTCGGATGCGGTGCGCGACCCCGATCCTGCGCCGGACCCTGCGCCTGCTCCCGCGCCACAGCCTGCACCTTCGGCCCCGTCCGACTCTGCGTCGGGTGGCGCCATCGCCGTGGGCGACAAGCCCGCCGCGCAGGTCCAGGCCGCAGGCCTGCATGCGCCTGCCGGCACGGGCGATGGCTTGCCCGCCCTGGTTCTGGCCCTGCTTGCGGCTTCGGTTGCGCTGATGGTGGGTGCGCGCCTGCGTGCCCGCTAGGATTTCTGCTCGGACTCTTCCGCCTCTTCTTCGAGCGCCTGGGCTTCCAGGGCCGCACGCTCTTCGGACGTGTTGGGCTCCCACACGCGCACCTGCGTGAACCGGTGCTCCTCGCCGTATTCGGTGGTGCCGTCCACGTGCGTGTAGGTGATGAACAGCGAATGCGCGCCGCTCGACGCCAGGTAGTCGCCCCAGTCGGCCGAGTTGTCCTCGATGTCGAACGAGCAGAACTCGCGGTTGCCCAGGTCGATGGCGCACACCGACAGCGTCGACTTCACCACGAACCAGCGCTCCGCGCACCACGAGGGGCTGGCCAGGGGAGTACGGTTGAAGCGGAACCACGTGGCCTCGCTCAGGTTGTCGGTCTTTTCCACCGGCGTGTAGGTGCCCAGGTTGGAGATGCCGTCGCCGTAGTCGTAGATGCTGTCGAAGCAGAACGAAAAGCCCGACGAGCCGTATCCGATCTGGCTGGGCTGCATGCCCGAAGGCAGCGTGAAGCGCTCCTGGACCTTGCCGCTGTCGGCGGGGATGTGCGCCAGCTCCCAGTAGCGCATGCCGTCGTTGATGCGCGCGCACACGCACACGCCGTCGGCTGCGGAATACAGTGGGGCGATCGAGCGCCCTGCCGCGGTATGCACCGTCTCGACGTCGGAGGACCCGAAACGGGCGCGCTTCACCAGGAACGGCTCCTCTGCCGCGTTCTCGTTTTCCACATGGGGCACCACTTGCCACCAGGCGTAGTCTGCCGCGGCGGCAAGCGAGGGCGTTTCGGTGCTCTGGTCGCCTTCTTCCAGCAGCTTCGCCTCTCCCAGCGTCAGCCCTTCGCCGAGTGCGGCGGCGTACACGCGCCAGCGCCCTTCGAAGATGTTCGCCTCGGTCCACACCATGCCCGCCGCGGTCGCGCGCACATCGTAGATCTCGAAGCCGTCCTTGCTGCCCATGGCCTGTTCCATCATGGGGGTGTACGATCCGGTGCCCAGGTTCAGCAGCGCCATCACCGTCAGGGGGCTCGGCTGCTCGGTGGGCAGCAGGCAGGCGGCCACGGTGTCGTCGTTGTCCCACACCAGCGTCCCGTATGGGAGCTCGATCTCGCTGACGATGCGGAAGGCGTGGTCGGCCTTCACTTCGGTGCATCCGTCCAGGTCGAACACGTGGTCTTCGGGCACTTCGATGGTGACGATGTCGTCTTCGCTCTGCTCGCTGCGCGACCGGATGGCGGTGACGCCTACGGCACCCGCCGCGACCGCACCCGCAGCGATGGCGCCGTACAGGAAGCGGCGGCGCGTCAGCAGCGTCTTGGAATTGCCGTCCTTGCGCTCTTTCGGCTGCTTGCCCGGAGGGGTCGGCGAGCCCTGGGAGCCCGTGGGGGGCAGGTAGGAAATCTGGTGGTCTGCGTTGACGGAACGTGCGTTGTGGGGGCCGATCGGCATGCTGCATCCTTCGCT
>CACXFZ010000070.1 GCA_902767025.1 uncultured Coriobacteriaceae bacterium | reverse complement strand
CGCTATGCTTGAATCATGTCCCATATCCAATTGTCAAAGTTCTAAAAAGCGTTCAAAACCTATTGACTTTTACATAGCTGGCTCCTTGGTTTCATTGGGACTTGTGGGGCAAAGGTTAACAGCGATTAGCGAGACGTCTCGCAACGCGGTTGCCGCTGCATACGAGCGGTAGGAAAACGTCCGTCAATGCGCGTCAATGTTTCGAACACATTTCGTAACACAAGCGAACAGGGGCCGGAGCCCCTGTTCGTACGCTAGCGATTCATTGACGAAGCGGGGCCTGACCCCTGTCCAAGCTAGTCGTCAACCTCGGACCCGAAGGAGATCACCTCGCCGGTCGTGGGGTTGATGTCGTAGTCGTACTCCATGCCGCCTGCCTTGAAGTCGACGTCGTAGTGGGGCGGATTGTCGTTCATGTCCAGTTCGACCTTCATCGCGGTGCAGTCGGCTGCGGCAACGCCGGCGTGGGCAAGCGCAGCCTGCTTGGCAGCTTCGTCGCCGATGACTTCCTGCAACGTCGTCGGGGCGGCGGTCGTCTCAGTCGTAGTCGTGGTCGTGGTCGCCGAGCTCTTGCTCTCGGTCGTGGCCGCAGGAGCAGCGCTTGTCGTTGCGGCAGACGTCGTCGTAGCCGCCTGCTGGGCAGACGATGCCGTGTTGGACGGTGCCGGCGCACTGCTGCAACCCACCAGGCCCAGCACTGCCATCAATGCGCCAGCCGCCACTGCAAGCGCAATCTTGTTCGTTACCATGGTATTGTCCTTTCTCTCCCACTAACTGCATACGTACTACGTGCCTCGGACACATCGCACAGCTTATACCGATAACGCCACGCAGGCAAATCGACAGAGCGCGCCTACCGAAGCGCATCGTCCTCGCGCACCCCGAAGGCGTTCGCCTCGAGCACGCCGGCCATGTCCTTGCCGGCCCCGTTGGTGACAACCCGGCGCCGGCCCAGGTCGACCACCGCCACGATCAGGTCGCTCCACCCGTGAATCCCGAACTTGAAGTTCTTGCGGAAGCGCACCTTGCGCACGGCCGCCGCAACGTCGTCGTCGACCGCATCGGCGATCAGGATCAGACCCAAGTCGCTGGACATGTGGTCGGCCTTGGGCTTCACCTTGCCAAGCGCCTGCGCCTGCATGAACTGCACCAGCTCGTCGAGCAGCGGCATATCGAGCCGCTCGACCGTGTCGAAGAACAGGTACTGGTGCGAATCGACCTCCCACAGCTTGGCGCGCTTGACCAGCACGTACTGCTCCCCATGGGTGTGGAATTCTGCATATCCCGGGAAAACCCTGCCCGCGAAAGCATGGTCGCGCTCGACGTCGAAGTATGCCCGATGCGCCTTCAGCAGCCGCTCGAGCACCTGACCCTTGGCGTCCATCACGCGGTCTTGGCCTTGCTGCGTGCCAAAACCTTCACGCCCTTCACCGCCAGCACGATGGCGAGCACGAACAGCACCGAGGCGAAGGCGAGCTGGGCCACGACGCCGCCCATGCCACCGCTTTGCGCAGCGAGCACCGCGGTATCGCCGGCAAGCAGCAGAACCTTCTGCTGGATGGTGAGGAACAGCGACGTCAGCGTCACGCAGAGCATGAAGAACATCGGGATGTAGAACATCTGGTTCTTGCGGCCCGCATTGCGCAGCCACACGGAAACCGCCAACAGGGCCAACGCGGCGAGCAGCTGGTTGGCGGCGCCGAACAGCGGCCAGATGATGGTGTAGTCCGACAGGCCGAGTCCCAGGCCCAGGCCCACCGTGACAATCGTGGCAACGTACTTGTTCGTGGGGATCCTGCGCCAGCCCGAGACCGAGACGATCTTTTCCCCTACGGGCACCCACAGCTCCTGGAACATGTAGCGCGCCAGGCGCGTGGCCGTGTCCAGCGTGGTCAGGCAGAAGGTGGACACGGCAAGGATCAGCAGCTGGAACGTGATGGGTTGGGCGCTGTCCCCCACTACCGCCGATATCATGCCCGACAGGCCCGAGGCGAACACCTGCGTCGGCGCCGCGAACTCGCCTGCCTGGTACTGCACCCACACGAATCCCACGGCGCACAGGCTCAGGATGGCCAGGATGCTTTCGATGAGCATGCCACCGTAGCCGATGGGCCGGATGTGGCTTTCGTTGTCGATCTGCTTGGACGTGGTGCCCGACGCCACCAGGCTGTGGAAGCCCGACACCGCGCCGCATGCGATGGTGATGAACAGCGCGGGGAACAGATAGCCCGATGCCGCAGCCTTGTTGACGACGGCCAGGCCGCTTTCCGAAACGATCGGATTGCCCGCGGCGTCGACCGCCGCGTTGCTCACGGTAAAGCCCGCGAACGCCGGAATCTCCAGGTCGCTGGCGGCGCCGACGATGCCCGCGCCCACGACGCCGACCACCGACAGGATCATCATGCCGTAGAGCAGGTAGCTGGACAGGTAGTCGCGTGGCTGCAGCAAGATCCACACCGGTGCCAGGGAGGCGGCCAGGATGTAGACCGCCAGCACCAGCTTCCAATGGAACGATCCCAGCGCGATCGGGTGGAACAGCATGCCGCCGGCCACGCAGATGATGATCACGACGATGGCAAGCAGGACGTGCGCATCGGTGGGCACCTTGCGCCCGCGCAGGGCGAATCCCCACACGACGGCAGCACCGATGAAGAGCAGCGACACCGCTGCCGTGGTCATGTTGCGGTCGTCCACGGCGGCATCCGCGCCCGTCACCGCGAACGTGTCGGCCACGATCGAGATGAACGCGGCCATCAGCAGCACCAGCGTCAAGTAGGCGAACAGGGCGAACATCACCTTGGCGGTGTTGTCGATGTTGTCGCGCACGACGATGGCGATCGTCTGGCCCTTGTGGCGCACCGAGGTGAACAGCGCACCGAAGTCGTGCACCGCCCCGATGAACACGCCGCCGATGAGCACCCACAGCATCACCGGCACCCAGCCGAACACGGCGGCCTGGATCGGGCCGTTGACAGGGCCCGCCCCCGCGATGGAGCTGAAATGATGGCCCAGCACCACGTAGGGAGGCGCCGCAACGTAGTCGACGTCGTCCTCCAGTTCGTGCGCAGGCGTGATCCGGGTCGGATCGATGCCCAGCTGCTTGCCGATCCAGCGGCCGTAGAACAGATAGCCAACCGTGACGAACACCAGGGTGATAAGCAAGACGATCAGCACGTTCACGACTGCTCCCCTTCCCCTTGCCTCTCGTCGGCCAGGCGCGCCGCCAGATGGGTCGCAGCCTCCTCGTTCATGCGCTGCGGCTCGGCAGCGGGCTTGGCCAGGTAGTAGCCCTGCAGCAGGTCGACGTCGAGATCGAGCAGCGCGTCAACTTCCTCGGCAGACTCGATGCCCTCCGCGATCACGAGCATGTCGCGGTTGTGGGCGTAGAAGACCACGTTCGACACGATGCTCTGCTTGTCTTCGGACTGATGGATGTTCCTGATGATGGAGATGTCCACCTTCACGAACTTGGGGCGCAGCGCGAGCAGCTTCACTTCCGAGTTGTAGCCGCTGCCGTAGTCGTCGAGCGCGAACAGGCCCGGCAGGCCCGGCACGGAGCGCTTGACCTCGACGGTGTCCTCGTCCATGTCCTCGCCTTCGGTGATCTCGATGACCACGTTGCCCATCACGTCTTTGTGGTCGGCGGCGATCTGGGCCAGCTCGTCGGCGTCGAGCGACAGGTTGGCCATGGAGTTGAGGAACAGGTAGGCGTCCTCGACGACCTTGCCCGCCGCGCGCAAATCCTCGTAGCACTCGAGCGAGCGAATCCAGGTCATGCGCTCCACGTCGATCAGCCGGCCCTGGCTGCGCGCCAGCGAAAGCACGTCGGCGGGACTCTGCAGCAGGCCCATCGACACGCGCATCAGCGCTTCGTAGGCGAACACCTCGCCCGAGCGCGCGTCGAAGATGGGCTGGAAGTGGTACGTCGACAGCTGGTAGTTGCCCATCAGGTCGGCGAACTCGTTTTCGATGCGCAGCGCAGACGACTTGCGCTGGTAGGTCTCGAAGTCGAAGTACGCGATGTTGTTCTTGCCGCTTTCCTTCACCTGGTACATCGTGAAGTCGGCCAGCTTCATCAGCTCGGCGAACTCGGTGGCGTCTTCCAGGTACAGCGCCACGCCACCCGATGCGTTGATGTAGGTCATCTTGCCGTCGGGCAGGAAGAACTCGGTTTGCGGGATGGCCTGGCGCAGCCGCTCGATGTCGCTCTCGACCTGCTCGCGCGAGTCGTAGCCGTAGAACAGCAGGAAGAACTCGTCGCCCGACACGCGCGACACCAGCACGTTGCTGGGCACGGAATCCTCGAAGCAGCGGGCTGCCTGGCGGATGTACTTGTCGCCGCAATCGTGCCCGTAGACGTCGTTGATGGTCTTGAGGTTGTCCAGGTCGAGCATCACGATGGCCGTGTGCTTGAGCGCGTCCGCGTCCGCGAAGATCTCTTCTGCGCGGCGGTAGAAGGCGCGGCGGTTCATCAGCCCGGTGAGCAGGTCGAAGTCGCGCTCGTATTCCAGGCGGCTCTGCTCGACCTGGCGGGCGCGCGCCACGCTCGAAGACAGCTCCGAGATGGCGCCGGTGAGCTGGTTGAGCTCGGCGATGCCCGTGCGCGACAGCTCGATGACCTCCGAACCCTCCAGCTCGGCCTGGGCCACTTCCCGCGACAGGTGGCGCAGGGGGCTCGACATGCGGTAGCCCACCGCGATCGAACCCAGGAATCCCAAAAGCAGCATGAACAGGGCGGCAACGCCGATCATGCCCAGGGCCTGGTCGCTGAACCTGTGCAGCGTCGCCTGCGGCATCAGGCCCAGCAGCACCCATTCCTGGTGGTCGAAGGGCGTCGACGCGTTGTACAGGGTCAGCGGCTCGCAGCTGATGTAGTACTGGCCGTTGACGGTATGGAAGGCCTCGTCGCTGCCCGACCCGCGCACCATCGAGAACGTCATGCCGTAATCGGTGTTGTCGATGCGGTTGTACCCCGCGCACACCACCGGGGAAAGCTGCACGGACTCGCCTTCCTGGACGTCCGACAGTTTGACGTCGGAGGTCGCGATCAGGTAGGACCCGTCGTCTTCGCTGAACAGCTCGCCATAGGGAAGCAGGGTCTTCAGGTAGTCGGCCGACAAGTCGACGCCCACCACTCCGTACACGGTGCCGTCGTCGAGCACCAGGGGAATCGAATAGCTCATGCTGCGCTGCTCGATGCCGTCGTCTCGCAGCGGCGCCACGCTCCAGTACGCGTAGTCGAGCGGATCCACCCTGCCACTTGCCTCGTAGGCAGTCTGGAAGGGCACGTACAGGAAGTCGTACTCCTCGCTGTACACCCGCTCCGTGAATTCGTAGCCGGTGGTCCAGCTCGTCCCCGTCGTGATCGAGAACGCCTGGGCGATTTCGGTGGGCGCGCATTCGAACAGCAAGTCGTCGTTGCGCACGCTGGGCGCCATCCCGGGGCTGATGTCGGAGATGTAGACGCACGACTTGCGTCCGTAGTCGCCCTTTTCATGATGCGCGGACAGGTCGTCCACGTTCAGGACCACGTACACACCCGACGAATTGCACGCACGCAGCGTGGAAATCATAGAAGACACCGAATCGCGCAGCACCGCCACGCTGCTTGCCGCGTCGGTGTCGAGTGCATCCAGGTTGAGCTGGCCTTCCGAAGCCAGCGCGTTTGCGGTGGAGTTGACCGAGCGTGCAAGCGAAGAGAGCTCGGTGCCCATGCCAAGGAGGTATTCCTGGAACTGGTCCCGGCGGCCCTGCGCCTGCTTGTCCATGCTGTCGCAGTCGTTCTGGGTCAGGCGACCGACCACGCCGCTGGCGGTCAAGAGCCCCAGGAACAGGAGCACTTCGGCAAGAATGAGCACGAGCATAGGCACCAAGATGGCGAAGAAGATGGAACGCTCTTGCGGTTCTTTTACAGCCAGTGCCATTGTTCCCTATCGTTGCGCGATATTCCCCTACACATGCGGCCTTGCCGTCGTGCACATATGCCAATACGTAACCCCACACGCCGAAAAGAAAGGAGGGCGGAAATGCCCTCGGTTCGTGCCGTGGAATATGTTACCACAACAGCACCAAAGAACCAGATACGCCAACGGGGACGATCAAGTCGCCCGCGTCATGTTCCAAAGGCGGAGAAATCGTGTTGTGACCTGCGGATACGCGTGCGGGCTACCTCAGGGAGAATGCGCGCATCCCGTTTGCCCTGACGTCTTTTGCCCCCAAGAAGGAAACAAGCTCGAAACGCACCTCGTCGTCGATCTCCACACCGCGCGACACCACGGCAACCTCGCAGGCTCCCGCGTCCATCACGCGCAGTGCGTTTTGGCGGGCCTGGGCAGCCGCTTCGCCGCGCAGCGGCGTCACGAGCACCTCGCTGTACCCTGCGCAGCACGTGCGGGCGTCCACGATGCTCACCTCCAAAAGCGTGTAGCCACGGCGCGCCAGGTAAGCCTCGAGCTCGGGTGTGCAGGTTGCCTTCATCGGGGGGTCTTCGTCCATCGCAGCAGGCGGGCGCGCGTTGCGGCTAGCGCGCATCCTTGCCGAAGAACAGCTCGTACCAGCGGATGAAGACGTAGATCGTCCACACATGGCGCCATAGCAGCGCCTTGTGGCGCGGGAACCACACCGGATGGTTCACGCGCGGCTTCGTGCCCAAGAACGCGTCGAGCAGCGCGCCGATCTCGTCCAGGTCGAAGAACTCGGCCGCGGCCTCGCTCTCGAAGGCCCGGCGGATGTCGGCGTTGCATTCCTGGTCGGACAGCCAAGAACGCACCGGCACCGGGAAACCCAGCTTGCGGCGGTAGGCCACCTCGTGCGGCAGCACGCGGGCGGCGGCGGCACGCAGGGCGACCTTGTTGTTCTGACCGTCCAGCTTGAAGCGCGACGGCATGCGCCGTGCGATGTCGAAGATGCGCAGGTCGCAAAACGGCATGCGGATGTCCAGGCCCGTGCCCTGGGATATCTTGGTGGAGTTGAACAGGATGCTGCCTTCGAAATAGGTGCGCAGGTCCACGTAGAGCATCCACGTGAGCGGGTCGTACTTGCGGCTGTCGGCCTCGCGCTGGCGCATGAACGCGCGTGCCGAGCGCAGCGGGTAGAAGGTCTTCAGGTAGCGGCGCTGCTCGGAGTTGTTCATGATGTAGGTGGTGCCAAAGTAGACCGGGTCGGGCTTCAGGCGCAGCCTGTTCACACGGCGGTACACCCCGTACCCGGCGAAGAACTCGTCGGCCCCCTCGCCCGAGAAGCACAGCGACGCCTTCTGCGCCACCTGCTTGCAGGCGCAGTACAGCGCCAGGCCCGCCACGTCGGAGCTGGGCTGTTCGTATGCGAGCAGGAACTCGTCCACCGTGCCGAAGAAGTCCTCCGACGAGATGCGCACGCCTTCGAAATTGCGGCCCAGGTACTGCGCCGTGGCGCGCGCATCGTCTTCCTCGCTCGCCTCCTGGTCTTCGTAGGATGCGCAATAGCCGCAGCGGGCACGGCTCTTCGCCAGCATGTAGGACGAGTCGACGCCGCCCGACAGGAAGCTGTCTGGTTGCTCGTCTTCGTCGCAGATGCTGGCCATGCTCGCTTCCATGGCCTGCTCGATTTCGTCGGCCCACTCGTCGAGCGTCTTCGACTCGTCGGGCTCGAACGTGAGCTCCCAGTAGCGGCCGAGCTCGAGCGTGCCGTCGGCGAAGCGCGCGAACCCGCCCGGCTCCACCTTGTACACGCCCTTGAACAGGGTTTCCTCGCCGGGAACGTAGGTGAATCCCAGGTAGAACTGCACGAGCTCGCGGTTGAGCTCGCGCACGAAGCCCGGCTGGTCGAACAGGCCGGTGATCGTGGTGGCGTAGAGCAAATCGCCCGCATCCGTCTGGTAGTAGAAGAGCAGCTCGGCGCCCAGCTGGTCGCGCGTCAGGAACAGCTCGTTGGTTTCGGTGTCGAACAGCGCCACGGCGAACTGGCCGTTCAGGTGGTTGCCCATCTGGTCGCCCCAGGCTTGCCACGCCGCCGCGAGCAGCTTCTGCTCGCGTTCGGTACGCGTGCACCCCTGCACGTCCACGTTCAGCTCGTCTGCCAGTTCCCGATGATTGCGGATGAGCCCCGCATAGGCCTTGACTTCAATCATGCATGCATCCTTTGCAGCTTCGATGCGCCGTATTGCCCCAGCGCCCTCAAGCAACACAGTATAGCCCTACCCCGCCTGCGCGCATTGGTTTGTTAACACGAATCACGCATGAGCCACTGAGCCGGTACGGGCTCAGGAGCGAACGCGCCGGCTACAAGGCAAGCCACCAAGGCATTTCCTACCCAACGCGGTTGAGCTGCCAGGGAATGGCGGGCATGCATCATCGCCGCAGACGAGGACGCATGCCCCTTGGCAGGCAAATTCTGAGCTCATATCGGAAAAGATGGCAAGAATCTCCAGTTGTATGGGATTGGGATTGCCGGGCGCGGGCCGTCTAGGTGCATAGTATGCATATAAGTCATATTATTCATACTATACGTTACTATTCTCTGGTCTCGGCCTCGACCAAACCCATACAACTGGAGATTCTTGCCACGAAACCCGAAATCAGCCAAGAATTCTTTGGCGGTGCAGGTGGTGGCCCTTCCGCAGTCCTGCAGGCTAGCGTCCATTCAACGCGACCGACTGCTTCGTATTCGACCTGGACGGAACGGTCCTGGACACGCTACCCGTTTTGCAGAGGAATGCCATGATGCAAACCGGCTTCTGCCAGACGAACTTTCCTGCTCTACGCTTCCCGCATGCATCATCCCTGCATATAATGATTTCAGAATGAAATGCCTCGACGCAGGCGCTGTGGTTGCTTCTCTTTTGGAAGGATGGTCATGACGCACATCTACTGCACGCTCGGACCCGCTTGTTCGAGTCTTGCCTGCCTTGAAGCCATGGTGCTTCAAGGGCTTCAAGGCGTGCGGCTGAACCTGTCCCATGCCAGTCTCGAACAAGAAGAAGACCTTGTTGCCACGGTGCGCTCCGCTTTCGAGCACTGCGGAAAGCCGGCGCAATTGCTGGTAGACCTGCAAGGGCCCGAATTGCGTGTGGGCGCATTCGAAGAGCCCGTCGACATCGTGCAAGGAAACTATATCGACCTTGATCGGCTGCGCCTGCCCGAGGCGGTTGCCGAGGTGCTCCAGCCCGGACAAGAGCTCTTGCTTGACGATGGCAAGATTTCCATCGTGGTAGAAGGCGGAGGCGTCGCTTTTGCGAAACGCAGCGGCTTGCTCACCAGTCATAAGAGCGTGAGCCTGCCTGGTGTCGACATCGAGCTTCCTTGCCTTACCGAAACCGATAAAGCCAACATTGCCGCAGCGAAGAAGTTTGGCGTTGCGGCCGTGATGCAGCCGTTCGTGCGTTCGCGAGCCGATCTTGAAACGGTCCGCGCCGCCTTGGATGCGGCAGGGGCTTCCGACGTCAAGCTGATGGCGAAGATCGAGAATCTCGAAGGCATCGAGCATCTTCCCGAGCTGCTGGAAGTCGCCGACGAATGCATCATTGCGCGTGGCGACTTGGGCAACGCCATGCCCTTATGGGAACTGCCTGCGGCCCAAAAGCACATTGCCGCCATATGCCGTGAAGCGGGCAAGCCCTTCATGGTGGCAACGCAGCTGCTTTCCACGATGGAAACGGCCTCGGTGCCTACCCGTGCCGAAGTGAGCGACATTTTCAACGCTGTGCTCGATGGTGCATCCGGGGTGATGGCCACAGGGGAAACAGCGGTAGGAAAGCACCCCATCGAAGTCGTGCGCTACCTTGCCAACACCGTGCGCTCGGCCGAACAGTTTCTTGCACAATCTTGCTAGCGCGCGCCCTCGTTCGGCATCCAGATTCAAAGCCGTTCAGGGTCGCGTCCGCACAGCCGCTCGTCGTCTAACCGTGCATGATCGTGATGCTGGGAACGAGCTCGGCTTCAAGGAAGTCGACGTCACAGTTGACAAACGTACTCGAAGCCAATCCCGGGTTGGAGGCGCCCTGTGCCGCACCGTAGGCGTCAGAGAGGCTGTACGCACCACCGCAGCACAGGTCGGTAAGCGCAGCCATGAGCTCCTTTTCCTGAGACGACCCCCCGTAGTTGGGGCTCGAATAGTAACGTTCTGCATAGTAGGCAGGCCAGTTCTTCGAATACACGTCCACCCGTTTGCCCGCATCCTCGATGGTGCGAATCTTATGCGAGATGTAATCGCCACCGTTGTTGGGCGCGGCAGGGTCAACCGCCTCGATTCTCACCAAGTAGTACTCGTCGAGGGCATCAAGCGCCACCCTGGGATAGACGACAACTTTGGAATAGCCACCTTCCTCCCATGCATCCCACGCGACCCTGCCCTTCCAATAGTCGGGGATGTTGAAGGCGAAGTCCTTGGTCACCACATCATAGGATGCGGGCTCGGGAGCAACCTGTTCCGTGCTTTCTGCGGGAGCAGGCTCCGGGGCCGCGCTCTGGCTTTCGGCGGGAGCGGGATCCGGGGCCACACTCTGGCTTTCGGCGGGGGCGGCTTGGGCACCGGCGTCTCCGCCATCCGAGGCAGCGGCGTTCTGGGCCTCGGAACTGGCAGTGCGTGCGCTGGAACCCTGGGCACCATCCGCAGCCGAGGATGCGGGCGTCGACGTCGAGCCCGACCCGAACCAGGCACCGAAGCCGCTCGCAAGCAGAACTCCGGCAATCACGGCGAGGGCGAACAGGGCAATCAGGACTATCGCAAACGTCTTGCCGCCGCCTGCCCTGCCGCTCGGCTGAAGGGCTTCTTCGGCATCCGCAACACGCTCGGGCACCATGTTCGCAGGAACCTCATCCGCACAAGGGGCCTCCGTGTCCGCAGGGGACGCATCGGCAATGGGAGCTCCGCACTGCTTGCAGAACCGCACGCCTTCATCCAGCTGTTGACCGCATGCGCGACAGAACATACAAACCATCCCCTCGTTTCGGCAACCAGAACTGCGGGCTGCGCGACGTGCCAGCCAGCCATTTCCCTACCTGGCCATTATAAGGCACGGCCGCGTAGGCGGTTGCGCAACTTTCGAGGGCAAGACGCATGGCCGACGACGACAAGGGTCGGGGCAGTGGGCATCAGCGGTGCGATCATGGCAATTATGTGCTAGATCGCCGCTGTCACGCTCCTGGGCGATTGGGCCAGAGGCCGCGGCTCATCGCGACAGCGGGGCCACGGCGCGCTCGAGGATGCCGTTCATCTGGGCGATGGCCAGACCGTAGTTGGTGAAGGGCACGCCTTGGGCAGCGGCATGGCGCGCACGCCACAGCATCTCGCGCTCGTTGAGCATGCAGCCGCCGCAGTGCACGACCAGGTCGTAGGGCGACACGTCGTCGGGGAAATCGCCGCCGGACGTGAAGTCGAACGACACCTCGCTGTTCGCGTAGTCGGCAATCCAGCGCGGCATCTTCACCGTGCCGATGTCCTCGCACTGGCGGTGGTGCGTACATCCTTCCGATATCAGAATGTGCGCCTGCTTGGGCAGCCGTCCCAGCTCCGCCGCCCCGTCCAGCTGGGCGTCCAGCGTGCCCTTGTGGCGCGACATCAAGATCGAGAAGCTGGTCAGCGGCACGTCGTCGGGAACGATGCCCGCCACCAAGGCGAAGGCCTGCGAGTCGGTGATCACCAGCCGCGGCGGGCCATCCAGAGCGTCGAGCGCCTGGGCCAGGCCAGTTTCCTTGACTACCACCGCCGACGCGTCCGCCTCCAGCACGTCGCGGATCGTCTGCTGCTGCGGCAGGATCAGCCGGCCCTTCGGCGCGCTTTCGTCGATCGGGGTCACCAGCACCACCACATCGCCCGGGGACAGCAGGTCGCGCACGATGGGGATCTCGGGCTCGTCCTTCTTCGCCAGATGCGCGATGGTCTCCTTCAGCTCGTGGACACCCCGCCCGTCGACCGAGCTGGTGGCCACCACAGGCGCCTCGCCCCAATCGTGCGCGAACGCCTCGCCCAAATCGCTTTTGGTGAGCGCCACCACGTACGGGATGCGCTTGTCGACGAATAGGGCCGCCAGGTCGGTATCGGCCGCTGCCGGGGGACGCGTGGCATCCACAACCAACACGGCCACGTCGACCGAGTTCAGCACGCGCCTGGTCTTGCGCACGCGCGCCTCGCCCAGCGTGCCCTCGTCGTCGATGCCGGGCGTGTCGATGATGAGCACCGGGCCGGCGGGCAGAAGCTCCATGGCCTTGCGCACCGGGTCGGTGGTGGTTCCCGCCACATCGGACACGACGGCCAGATCCTGGCCGGTCACCGCGTTGATCAGCGACGACTTGCCGGCATTGCGCACGCCGAAGAAGCCGATGTGCACGCGGTCTGCAGAAGGAACGTCGTTCAACGATGCCATCGCGATGTCCTTTCGTCTGGCTAGAAGCGGAAGTCGCGTCCGGCCCCGGCGCGGATGGCGGCGATGTGCTCGGCGGCCTTTTCGCGCGTGGCGGGGTTGGACACCTTCTCCAGCTCCTTGCCGATCATCTCCCAGCCGCGGGCCTGCGTTGCAGGCGTGGCGTAGTCCGCCAGGTACTCGGCAAGCGTCATCAACGCGTTGGGATGGCAGTAGTTCAGGATCTGGCCGCTCTTGCAGAACTGCATGAACCTGTCGCCCGTGCGTCCTGCGCGGTAGCATGCCGTGCAGAAGCTGGGGATGTGGTCGTTTTCCATCAGCCACGCCACCACTTCGTCGAGGGTGCGCTGGTCGGACACGTCGAACTGCTCGGTGTCGTGCGGGCGCTCCTCGGTCGTGTAGCCGCCCACGCTGGTGCGCGACCCGCCCGAGATCTGGCTGATGCCGTAGCGCAGCGCCGCCTCGCGCACGCTCTGCGATTCGCGCGTGCTGATGATCATGCCGGTGTAGGGCACGGTGATGCGGATGAGCGCGATGATCTTCTCGAACATCTCGTCGGTGATGGAGTTGTCGAACTCGTCGGGGTCGATGTCCATTGCGGGCTTGATGCGCGGCACGCTGATGGTGTGGGGACCCACGCCGTGCACGGCTTCCAGGTGCTCGGCATGCATCACCAAACCGGCGAATTCGTAGCGGTACTTGTCCAGGCCGAAGAGCACGCCCAGGCCCACGTCGTCGATGCCGGCCTCCATGGCGCGGTCCATCGCCTCGGTGTGCCCGTTGTAGTCGTGCTTCGGCCCCGTGGGATGCAGGCGGTGATTTTGGCGAAGGTCTCGTCGTCGATGCCGTTGTCAAACGCGT
>CACXFZ010000069.1 GCA_902767025.1 uncultured Coriobacteriaceae bacterium | reverse complement strand
GATGGGTTTCAGGCTTTCGATGATGGAATTCAGGTCCTCCGTCATCTGGGGGATGTCCTCGTCCGCCAGCCCGATGCGCGCATACGCCGCGATGGCGCGCACATCCTTCTCGGTTACATGTTGGGTCATGGGCAATTCCTTTGAGTTGAACGTACCCGCCCATGATACCAAAACGCGCTGTTCGCCAAAGGAGCGGCACGGGGAACACATGGGGGCGCGGATGAGGCTGGGCTGGGTTGGCCCGGGCGCCAGGCGGCCTGCAGAAACGCCGGACCACCCCCATGCTGGCTAGGTCGCTGTCGAAGAGGCAACCTCCCAGTGCCCGTTGCGCGTGCTGCCGTGGCGAACAAGCCTGCCTTCCTCCTTCAAATCGGCGACCGCGCGCTCCGCCGATCTTTTGGAGCACCCCAGGTACTCCGCCAAATCGCTTACGGTGGCCTGAGGTCGCCCGCGGAAGAACGCAAGGGCGCGCTCTTCACGCTGGTCTGCCTGCGTAGCGCCCGACGCAAAGCCGCGCAACGCATCGCGCACGACCTGAAGCATGAACTCCACGAAGGGTTCGCACCTGCCACATGCCTGAGACTCTACGAACGCCGCATAATAGCCTTGCTGGCGGTCCAGGATGACGCTCTCGATGGGAAGCCATGCCAACACGGGCCTCCACCGTGCCAGGATGAGCGTGTGCCACAAGCGTCCCACGCGGCCATTGCCGTCTGCGAAGGGATGGACGAACTCGAACTCGTGATGAAAGATGCTCGACACCAGCAAGGGGTGAAGCGGCGTGTCCTTCATCCATGCGAACAGGTCCCCCATCACCCGGGGCACATAACGCGCGGGCGTTCCGGCATGCACGAGTACGCTGCCGTCGAACACACCCGCGTTCTTCGAGCGGAATGAACCCGCCTCGTCCACCAGACCATCCATCATCACCTTGTGCACGTGCAGCAGGTCGTCGACGCTGACAGGGTCCAGCTTGTCCATCAGCTCGTAGGCACGCGTGGCATTCTGAACTTCGCGAATCTCGCGCTGTGGGCCCACCACACGCTTGCCATCTAAAATGGCTGTGACGGCTTCCTCGGGCAGCGTGTTCCCCTCGATCATCAACGACGAGCGAATGGTGCGTATGCGAAGCTTGCGATGAAGCTGCGGACTCGCGCCAATGCTTGGCAGCGCCGTGAACGAACCGACGAGTTCGGCGATTTCCAGACACAGGGCATCGGTTTCGGGTGTCGGTGCAAACGGCGGTTCGTAGGGCATGATGGCTCCTTGCTATTACCGCCATTATTATACCGCCAATAGCGGTAATAGTGGAACCACGCGCACAATACGGAGCAACAGCGGACAGCCCCCTCCGGTGTTTCAGCTTGGCGGGTCTCGCGGTGGCGCCGATGCTTTACAATCGCAGAAAGCCCGAACACCCCAGGAAGGCCCATGCACCCCGATCGCGAACAGAAACTGACAACGCACTTCGAAAACGAGTTCGGCGCCCTCCCCTGCTCGTATGTGCTCTCATGCGCGCCGGGGCGGGTGGAGCTTGCGGGAAACCACACCGACCATCAGGGCGGCAAGGTGATTTCCGCGGCGCTGGACAGATACATCTACGGGTTGGCGGCACGAAACGGACAGGATGCCATCCGGGTGTGGACGGAAGGCCACGGCGAAGCCCGCATCGACCTGAGCGAGCACGATTGGGGCATGCCACGGGAATGCGAGCGCAACACGTCGGCCTCCCTCGTGCGGGGCATGGCGGCGTTGTATGCGCAAGCCGGCGGCATCGTCGAAGGGTTCGACCTGGTCGTGTGCTCCGACGTGCCCACGGGAGCGGGCGTATCGTCGTCGGCGGCCTTCGAGGTGATGGTGGGCATAACGCTTCGGGAGCTTTTCGGCGCGGACGCAGGCATGTGGGAGAGCCCGATGGATGTGGCCCTGGCCGGCATGGAGGCCGAGCGCGCCTACTTCGGCAAGCCCTGCGGGGCGCAGGACCAGATCGCCAGCGCGTTCGGCGGCATCGTGGCCATGGACTTCGCATGCTTCCCGCCCCAGGCCGATGCCCTGCAGTTCGACTTCGCACACTGCGGCCAGACCGTGTTCCTGATCGACAGCCGCTGCGACCACTCCGCGCATACGCAGGAGTTCACGCGCATCATCGACGACATGGAATCCGCAGCGAAATTCATGGGGGCAAGCCGCCTGGGCGACGTGGACCCCCAGGCATTCGCCTCCCGCCTGGGCCAGGCACAAGAGCAGCTGGGGGATGGCGCCTGCCTGCGCGCGCTGCACTTTTTCGGCGAAACGGCCCGTGTGCAACGCCAACGCGAGGCTCTGGAAGCGCAGGACATCGGGAAGTTTTTGGAAAACGTGCGCCTGTCGGGAGCATCGTCGGCCCAGTACCTGCGCAACATCGACGTGCCCGACGCCAGCGGGCAGAACCAGCCCGTGAGCATCATCCTGGCGCTGTGCGCCCAGCTGCTGGGAGACCGCGGTGCGTGGCGCATCCACGGAGGGGGCTTCGGCGGCTGCGTGTTGGCATTCGTTCCCAACGCGCAAGCCGGGCGATTCGCCACACGGATGAACGGGGCGCTGGGCTACGACGCCTGCCTGGTGACGCAACCCGGAGCACCCGGCGCGCACGCGCAACTGATCACGCACGCGTAGCTGCACAGTCCGTCACGCAAGACAAGTCTCACGCAAGAGGATAGCTGGCTTACATCCCGAACCCATGCGCGGCGTAGAAGTCGCCGACCACGCGGTTGAAGGCATCAGGATCTTCCGCTGCCACGAAATGCGTGCCGTCCAGGATGGCGAGCTCGGCACCGGGAATGCTCTGGGCGATCAGGCGCGTGTGGTCCTCCTGGATCATATCGCGCGAGCCGGCCACCACCAGCGCAGGGATGCCCTCGAGCGCGCTCAGCTGCGCCGGGTCGATATGGGGTTCGTCGCGCATCAGCCGCAGCAGGTCGAGCGTGTGCGTATCGCCCATCTGCTGGGCCCGCACCCATGCCGCATCGTCTTCGGCGCGGACTTCGGCAGTCAGCCCTTCGGGGAACAGGTTGGCGCCGTTGAGCACCAGGCTCGCCACGCGCTGTGGATTCGCCAGCGCGAACAGCAACGCGATGTTTCCGCCATCGGAAAAGCCCAGCAGGTGCGCCCTCTGGACCTCCTGCTCGTCCATGAAGTCGTGCACGTCGCACGCGAACTGATCGAGCGTGAACGGCCTTCTGCCCCGCGGACTGGCACCATGGCCGCGCGTGTCCAGGGCGATCACCCGAAACGAACGCGCGAAGGCGGGAACCTGATGCTCGAAGAAGGTATGGTCCTCTCCGTTGCCGTGCAGCATGATCAGCGCGTCGCCCGCGCCCGCCTCCTGGAAATGCAATCGAACGTCCATGCGCATCCTTCCCGCAGAGCACACCAGCGACAGGCAGGCTACAGCGCCTGGTACTCCTGGTCGGACACGGGCTCGAGCCATTCGTTGTCCTTGTTCACGCCCGGCAGGTCGACCACGATGTGCGAGAACCAGCTGTCGGCACGCGCGCCGTGCCAGTGCTTCACGCCTATGGGCACCACCACGGCCGACCCTTCGGAGAGCGCCACGGCCGGCTTGCCCTCTTCCTGGTACCAGCCCTCGCCCGCCGTGCACAGCAGGATATGGCCGCCGCCCTCGTCGGCGTGGTGGACGTGCCAGTTGTTGCGGCACCCCGGTTCGAAGGTGAGGTTGGCGACGAACGCCGGCGTCTGCTCGGGCGTTGCCAGCAGGTTCATGTAGCTCTGCCCCGAGATGTGCTCGAAGCACACGGTGTTGGCAGGGCCCGTGCCGAACATGTTCGCCTGGTCGAACTCCTCTTTGGATCGGTACTTCATCGCGCTTCTCCTTCCCTGCCCTGGCGGTCGTTTCGTTTCGACCATGCTACCACGCCGGCGGCGGCAGGCCCCAGCCGTAGCGCTCGCGAACCTGCCGTATACATGGAACCGGGTGCGCGCCTTCGTCAGACGTGCACCCGGTTCCATTGGACAAGGGGAGAGGAGGAGTCCTAGATTTGCTCGTTCAGGAACTTGATGATGTCCATCGATTCGTACATCGGCTTGCCATCGACGATCAGGCAGGGCACCTGGGCTTTGCCGCCCACCGCGATCAGGTCGTCGCGGTTCGTGCCTTCCAGGATGTTGCGCAGCTCCAGTTCGATGCCTGCGTTTCCCAGGTAGCGCTCGACACGCGCACAGAACGGGCAGCCGGGCTTCACGTACAGGTACATGTTATCGAACGTCATCGGTGTTCCTTCCATCGTGTTTCTTGCAGCCAGTATGCCAGGCGCGCACGTATTTGACTGCGACTTAGTCACATTTAGATTCGCACCCGAAAACACGTGTTGAACAGCCCTCGAATGAGGCCCGCAGGCGGAGCCGGACCTACCTGCGCGAGTTGAACCACAGGCGCGCGAGCACCACGCCCAGCGAAGCGCCCAACGTGTCGGTGATCCAATCCCGCACGTCGCAGTAGCGCCCCTTCACGAACAGCTGGTGGATCTCGTCGCTCACGCCGTAGAGGCTGGCGCACGCAAGCGCCACCACCAGCGCGCGCGAAAGCGGCATGTGGCTGCGCAACGCGTTGACCAGCAGCGCGCCCAGCACGACGTATTCGCAGAAGTGCGCCACCGTCGACATCGGGTCGCCTGCGATGCCCAGCGTGCTGTAGATCGCGTTGTTGAGCGCCAGCTTGATCTGGGCCAGGAAGCCGGTGCCCAATTCGCCGGCTGTGCGCGAGCTCATGAAGAAGATGAACGCCGCCATCAGCGCAACCAGCACCCAGCGCACGACGATGCGCCCCGTAGTGGGGCGCTTGTTTGCGGTCTGCTGCATGGCGTGGGCGGGCATGGCGCTAGTCGAAGTACTCGTTCACGAAATGGTAGATCACCGCCGCGCTCGTGGGCGTGCAGCGCTCCCCTTCCAAACGCCTTTGCGCCACCGAGACGCCGCGTTCCAGAATCGCCTGCGTGGCGGGCGCCGGGATGTCGAGCACGCCATGGGCGCACTCGATCGTGCCGCATCCCACCTGCACCGGCGTTGCGGTGATGCGCGCGGGGTTCAGCTCCTCGACGGCCAGGCAGATGGCGAGCACGCTTTCGATATGGCTGCCGTTGCCCACCTCGTGGAAGTGCGTCTGGTCAACAGCGCACCCGTGCACCTGCGCCTCGGCTTCGGCAAGCACCTGGTAGATGGCGCGCATGTGCTCGCGCACCGCTTCCGACACGCCCTGCAGCCCGTCGATGGTGGCCAGCACGTCGGAAAGATGGTGGTGATGCTCGTCGGGAACGCCCGCTTGCGCCGCCCGCTCGCAGATGCCATCCTGTATGCCGTCGGCGAAACTGCACACCTCGTCGATCAGGAAGTCGCGCGTTGCCCACACGGACAAATCCCAGTGCATGGTTTCCATTCTTGCTCCTTGCTCCTTGCTTCCGTGCCGCACGCGCACCCGCGCGCTAGTCCCAGTCTTCCAGGTCGCACGATTCTATCGTTTCCAGCAGCTCCTTGTTGCCCCGCGCGTCCTTGATGGGCGCCACGCGCATCGCGTGGTTGGCGATGGCGCGTTCCATGAAGTTGCGCACGTCGCGCGCGTTGGCGAAGTTGTCGGGCTTGTTGGCCACGCGCTTCTTGATCATGTCGCGCGCCAGCACGGCCGCTTCGGTGGACAGTCGGTACTCCTGCTTTTCCAGATTCTGCAGCAGGATGGCCACGAGCTCGTCGGCCGAGTAGTCATCGAAGTAGATGAGCTTCGAGAAGCGCGAGCGCAGCCCCGGGTTCGAGTCCAGGAACTGCTCCATCAAATCGGTGTAGCCCGCCACCACCACGACGAACTCGTCGCGATGGTCTTCCATGGCCTTGAGCAGCGTGTCCACCGATTCTTGGCCGAAGTCGCCCTGGCCCTTGTTCACCGTGAGCGCATAGGCCTCGTCGATGAACAGCAGGCCGCCGAGGGCTTCCTCGATGACCTCGGCCGTGCGCGTGGCGGTCTGTCCCACGTAGCCGCGTACCAGGCCGGAGCGGTCCACTTCCACCAGCTGCCCTTTGCTGAGCACGCCCAGGCAGCGGTAGATGTTGGCCAGCAGGCGTGCCACCGTGGTCTTGCCCGTGCCGGGATTGCCCAGAAACGCCATGTGCTTCGAGATGTCGGCCGCCTTCATGTCCAGGTCCTGGCGCATCTGCTGGACCTGGATCAGGTTCACCATCGTGTTCACCTGGTGCTTGACCTCGTCCAGCCCCACCAGCTCCGACAGGTTGGCCAACAGCTGCTCCAGCTCCTGCTCGCGCTCTTCGGGCGATTGCGTCACCATCGCAGGCTCGATCACGCGGTACGACTTCTGCGAGACCGGGCGCCACACGGCGTATTCGTTGAGCAGCTTTTCCACACGGTCCATGTACTCGGTGAAACGCTGCGCTTCCGCATCGGGCACGGGGGCTCCGTACAGTGCGAGCACGTGCTGGCCGAACACCTTGAACGTGTCGTAGAAGTACATGGACGATTGGCGCTTGAACGGGTCGGGGTCCAGCTTTGCTTCCGCGTCAGCCACCACGGCGTACTTGAAGCACTGCGGCACGTCCTGCGGCGCCGAAGCTGCCAGGCCCTTGCGGTTGCGGATGTCGTCGATGATGAGCGCGTCGCGCCCGAAGCCGAGCGTGGTGCAGATGAAGTCGATTTCCTCGTCGGTCATCGTCTTGTCGGCGTCGATCAGGTGCGCGCCCAGCAGGGCCAGGTCGTTGCGCAGCATCACCTTCAGTTCGCGCCCTTCGCTGCGCACCTTGCCCACGTCCGCCCGCATCAGCGCGTCGCAGATGTCGTACGACGTCTTCAACAGGGCATCAAGGTCGAGCTGTTCCATGTAGTGCTGTCCTTTCGATTGCAAGCAGCTTGCCCTTTGTAGTGTAGCCCAGTTTGCGCCCAGACAGCGCGGAAGGCGGCCCTGGTTGCCGCACTGCTCCTAGCTTGCGGGCTCGAGCAAGTCCTCCATCGTGCATCCCAGCACGAGCGAGAACCTGTAGACGGTTCCCGCAGCGGCCTTGTTGATGTCCTTGAGCCCTTCTTCGTACTGCTGGACCGAGCGCATGGAAACGCCCGCGACCTGGGCCAGCTGGGTTTGGGTGAGGCCCGCCGCCTTCCGAGCCCTGCGCAACGCGCTCACGCGGGGCCTTTCCTGCAGGGCGGCCCGCATGTTTTCGACCACCTCGTCTTCCGGCAGGTCCTGGCACCAGGAGTGCATTTCGCGCACGTCGGCGTAGCTCATCCGCTCGAAGATCTGCGCGTAGGTCCACCCGCTGCGCAGCTGCAGCAGCGCCACCATGTAGCCTGTCCAGTAGTCGTCCGACACTGGGGCGCGGGACGAATTGGGCACCCGGATGCCGTACCCGCACGCATCGAGCGCCCATTGCAGCAGCTCGGAGCCCGAACGTCCCACTGCAAAGCCCGGGTTCTGACGCTCCAGCTGCCCGGCCAGCCCGGACACGACGAGCGCATCGACGGCGTCCTGGCCCCGCAGGCCGCACTGGTTCACCGCCACGTCGAAAAACGTTCCCAGGCGCTCACGGATGTCCTGGTCGTATATGCAGTCGTTCAATCGCATGAATGCGTACTCGCAGGCGATCATGGATTGGCTCCCTTCCTGTTCCCGGCTTTGCCCAAACGCGACGGCATGCGGTCAGTCCACCAGCTCGTGGATGCGATGCCCGTCGTGGCGGCTGGGTGCGCCGTGCATGTCCGCAAACGCTTGGCGCGCCGATTTGTCGCGTGCGTTCCATCGCGGATACCATTCGGCGGCGCGCACGGAATCGGCACCCAGGAAGCGCAGGGCGCCGAACGCGCGCGGCGACCGGAGGACCACCTGGCGGCCCAACTCGCCCAGGCGCAAGGCCCACGCCGCTTGCCTGTCGGTGATGGAGCCCTGCACGAACGCCCGCGCGATCCCGAAGTAGCTGTCGTCTGCCCGGTAGCCGCACACCAGATCGTACGGGGACAGATCGATACGGTACCCCTCGAGGAACTCCTGCTTGGCCTGCTCTGCGTTCCATTCCATGTCGAAGATCCGGTTCTGCATGAGCACCGCGAGCCAGGCGAGCACGCCGTTTTCGTGTTCGTCCAGGTCGAGCACGACAAGGCCCGCCTCGTCGAGCTCGTAGCTGTTGCAGAAGCCGTTGCGGCCTGGCCGGTTGCACGCCCACTCGCAAGCCAGCTCGCGGACCTCCGTGCAATAGAAGCCCGGGCCGTAATCGTTGTGAGGACGGCACTTGTCCAAGCTCGGATGCCCGACGACAACCGCAGACCCATGGAAGATCTTCATGCGCATCACCCTATGCACTCGTTTATGCACTTTGCACTTTTTATTGTGTATTCATGATAGCACGGCAGCAGGCCGAAGGGCGGACCTGAAGGCACATGATCTCGTTGTTGGCTTTGCCCATGGCACGATGCCCGAAGGCAGGCCCTCGCGGCCTAGAGGTGGTTGATCTGGGATGCCTGGTAGGCGGCGCCGAAGCCGTTGTCAATGTTGACGACGGAAATGCCGCTGGCGCAGCTGTTGAGCATGGCAAGCAGGGCCGTGACGCCGCCGAAGGAAGCACCGTAGCCCACGCTGGTGGGAACGGCGATCACGGGGCACGACACCAAGCCGGCTATCACGCTGGGCAGGGCGCCTTCCATGCCCGCCACCGCGATGATGACGCGCGCCTGCTGCAGGACGTCTTCGTGCGCGAGCAGCCGGTGGATGCCCGCCACGCCCACATCGAAGAGGCGCGACACCTGGTTGCCCAGGGCCTCGGCCGTGATGGCCGCCTCTTCGGCGACGGGAAGGTCGCTGGTGCCAGCACAGGCGACGACGACCGTCCCCTTCCCCGTCGGCTGGGGGATGCGGCCCACGATGCCCACGCGCGCTTGCTCGAAGTACTGGATGCCGAGTCCGTCCAGCTGGGCGGCCTTGTCGGCATCCAGGCGCGTGATCAGGACGCATTCCTGTCCGGCGTCTTGCATGGTCTGGCAGATCTGCCCGATGTGCTCGGCCGTCTTGCCTTCGCCGAAGACGACTTCTGCTATGCCGGTGCGCCGGGCGCGGTCGTGGTCGACCTTGGCGAACCCCAGGTCGGTGAAGCCGGCGTGCCTGCTCTGATCGCTCATGGGAACCTCGCTTTTCGCCTGCCTACCCGGCACGCTGCTCGACGTATTCCTCGATGACCCTCAGAGCCTGCCGCACGTCGTCCACCCCCGTCGGGGCGAACAGCGACGAAAGGTCATCTTCACATTTCAGGGATTCTGCGAGCGCAACGAGCGAGGCGAGGGATATCTCGCCGGTCTGCTCGAATCGCTTGAGCGACCCGAGGCTTACGCCGGATAACTCGCTGAGCTGCGCTTGGGACAAATGCGCCTCTTTCCTTCGAGCACGCATCCTCAAAGCTATCGCAGTGGTG